>JAIYBU010000075.1 GCA_027488335.1 Cytophagaceae bacterium | reverse complement strand
TTTTTTAATCTTATCTTTGCTTAAGATGCTCATGGTAAGGTTCTTTTTAGTTCGCAAAGCAAAATTAACCTTTAAATGAGCTTCTTTTATTTTATAATTACTTTAGACAGGTTCTTAATAATAATTCTAAAAACTTGCAAAAAAAACTAATACTTTGGCTGTTAATAGCTCTTCTTCCTACTTTCCTTATCTAACTCGTTTGTTTGGCATCAAATCCTTTAAAGTACTTTCAAAAATGCCACTTTTATTCTATTTCTTAATAAATAGTACTAGGCTATTATTCCAGTAAACTCTTTGCCAAGTGCCATAGCATGAATCAATATTTCAGCATTTACAACCTGTTCGACACACTTTTAAAATACAGTTGACAACTGTTCTTAAATTTTTAGAAATCTTTCGCCCAGTATCAATCTTTTTTTCTATTATTGCCTATTGAGTATCGGTAAGTTCGATAAACAGAACTGTTTTCATTGCAGGTTTTTGCTTTAACATATCTGTTGTTATTTATGGTTGCATACCAAAAATTTCTACCCTGATGCTCATATTTTAACATTTACAATGTTTATACCCAATAATTTCAAAGCATATTCTAAAGTTTTTGGTATTTTTACTGAAACCTCAATAAACCGAAATGTCAAATCATCTTTTTTATAATCAAGTAGCCATCGTAACGGGGGCGGGAATCGGAATTGGATACGAAATTGCCAGCCAATTAGCTGCACAAGGAGCAAAAGTAATTTTAAATGATATCGACGAAAATTTAGCCAAATCGGCAAGTGAAAAAATAAGCAAATATGGGGGAATTTGTGAAGCATTCGGTGGCGATATTTCAACCATAGAAATCATTGAAGGAATCGTAAAGTTTGCGGTTGATAAGTTTGGAAAGTTGGATATTCTGATAGCCAATGCAGGTATCACAACATTCGGCAACTTTTTAGACTATCAACCCGAATCAATGCAAAAATTGCTGCAAGTCAACCTTTTTGGTACTTTTTTCTTAACCCAAGCCGCTGCCAAGCAAATGGTTTTACAAGGGTATGGTGGCAGTATTTTATTAACGTCATCGGTCACAGCCCATGCGGCACACTTAAACTTAGCCGCCTACGGAATGACCAAGGCGGCCATCGACCAACTTTCCAAAAACTTGATTGTTGATTTAGCACCGCACAACATCAATATTAATACAATTGTGCCAGGAGCAACGCTCACCGAGCGTACACTCGAAGATGCCGAATATATCAAAACTTGGTCGAGAATTACGCCATCGGGCCGTCCTGCAACAGTTGAAGATATTGCCAATGCTGCTTTGTTTCTCGTGTCGCCTTTATCACGGCAAATCATGGGGCAGAATCTGGTCATTGATGGTGGGTGGGTTTCGGTAGGAGTTTCGCCGTATTGATTTTTATTGAATCTAAATCTTGTGTATAAATTCAAACCTTAGCATATAAAACAAAAAAATGAATAAGAAAACAAAATCTATTCTCGCCTTACTTGTTATGTCAAGTTTGGGAGCTTATGCACAAGACAAAATTCAGTTTCAGACTCCGCCCAATTCGGCAAAGCCACGAGTTTGGTGGCATTGGATGAACGGAAATATCTCGAAAGAGGGTATCCAAAAAGATTTAGAATGGATGAGCCGTGTTGGAATTGGGGGCTTCCAGAATTTCGATGCCAACCTTTTTACGCCCGTAGTTGTGCCAAAGAAATTGGTTTTCATGCAACCAGATTGGAAAGATGCCTTTAAGTTTACCGCCGAATTTGCTGATAAAAAAGGCCTTGAAATGGCCATTGCTGGTTCGCCAGGTTGGAGCGTAACGGGTGGCCCCTGGGTAAAACCCGAAGATGGTATGAAAAAATATGTTTGGACAGAAGCGTTGGTTGAAGGTGGGAAAAAACAAACGATTCAATTGCCTAAATTACCCGATGTTATCGGTAAATTTCAGGACGTCGAAACCCATGCGGGCGGAGTAATGGGGGGCTTCGTGGGAGAAAAACCACATTATGCGGCCGATGCAATGGTGATAGCTTATAAATTGCCGTCAAACGAAAAACATTTGATGGATGCCAAACCTATGATGAGTAAAAGCGGTGGAGATTTTGATACAAAATTGATGCTCGACCATGATATAAGTAAAATGGGATTCTTGCCTCCAATGGAAGTTGGGAAAGATATGTGGGTGCAATATGCGTTTGACACTCCGCAAACATTCAAGGCTTTTGCATTAGGCATGGGCGAAGCGGGTGAATTGGCAGAATTTAACGGTGGACCAACCAATCGTAGCCTAAAAGTGAGCGATGATGGTGTTAATTTCCGCACGATTGCCAAAGTGTCAAATAGTACTTTGCCATTTATCACGACGGGAATTCCTGCAACAACGGCCAAATATTGGAGAATTTGTTTTGAAACACTCCCAGCTACTGTCAGTCCGATAGCGGCCATGATGGGCATGACCGAAACGCCTAAACCATCAGGCACAAATATTTCAGAGTTTGTACTTTTCAATACTTCCCGCATCGACCAAGCAGAAGATAAAGCAGGTTTTAGTGCGTGGAAAGAAGACGGAAAATTAAGCGGTGCATCAACTGTGGAAGCGATTCCGACAAATGATGTAGTAGATTTAACAGGAAAAATGAGTGCTGACGGAAGCCTCGAATGGGATGTTCCTGCTGGCAATTGGATGGTTGTCCGTCTGGGTTATTCGCTCACGGGTCGTCAAAATCATCCTGCTTCACCTGAGGCCACGGGTTTGGAAGTAGATAAACTCGATAAAGAAGCTGTGCGTAGATACATCAATACGTATTTAGACATGTATAAAGATGCCACAGGGGGTTTGATGGGGGCAAAAGGCCTGCAATACATGGTTTTGGATAGCTACGAAGCAGGACACATGAACTGGACAAAAGGTTTTCCTACCGAATTTCAAAAACGTCGAGGGTATGATATAAAGCCTTGGATTCCTGTGCTTACGGGTAGGGTTGTCAATAATTTAGAAGCCAGCGAAAAATTCTTGTGGGACTTTAGAAAAACAATTGGTGAGATGATTGCTGAAAACCACTACGATATCATTGGTGAAGAATTGCACAAAAGAGGCATGAAACGCTACACTGAATCGCATGAAAATGGCCGTATTTTTCTGGCTGATGGAATGGACGTGAAACGCAATGCCGAGATTCCGATGTCGGCCATGTGGACGCCAGGAAGTTTGGGGGGCAGCACCACCGAAGAAGAAGTGCGTAGCGAAGCTGATATTCGTGAGGCGGCTTCTGTAGCCAACATTTACGGACAAAATATTGTAGCGGCCGAATCAATGACGGCTATTCAAAATGCTTTTTCGTGGACTCCCGAAAAACTCAAACGCACAGCTGATTTAGAATTTGCGTCGGGGCTAAATCGTTTCGTCATTCATACTTCTGTTCACCAACCGCTTGATGATAAAAAACCAGGATTTTCTCTTGGGCCATTTGGTCAGTATTTTACTCGTCAAGAAACTTGGGCAGAAGCTGGTGCAACCGCTTGGATGAGCTATTTGGGCAGAAGCAGCTATATGCTTCAACAGGGCAAAAACGTAGCTGATATTTTGTATTTGTATGGCGAAAATACCAATATTACATGGGTTTGCCGTGAAAAATTGCCAAATATTCCCACAGGATTTGAGTTTGATTTTGTCAATTCGTCGGCGTTAATGAATGCCATTCAACCTCAAAATGGTAAATTAGTTGCTAAATCGAGTAATTCTTATGATGTTTTGATGTTGGACGAATCTACTAAACTAATGACATTGTCAGTTTTAAAAAGAATCAAAACATTGGTTGATGCAGGCATAAAAGTAATTGGGGCAAAACCAGAAAAATCGCCAAGTTTGACCGATAACGATGCTGAATTTCAGAAATTAGCCACCGAAATTTGGTCGAAATCGAACGTTACAACGTTTGAAAAAACTAATCTCCAACCCGATGTAGTTATTACTGGTGCAAAAAATAAGATTCTTTATCGCCATCGTCAAAATTCTAACCAAGATATTTATTGGTTGAATAACAGAAGCGAAAACTCAACCGATGCCGAAGTAAGTTTCAGAGTAAGTGACAAAGTACCAGAGCTGTGGAATGCCCAAACGGGCAAAGCTGAAAAATTGAGCTACCAAATAAAAGATGGTAGAACAATTGTGCCGTTGAAATTTGATTCTTGGGATGCTTATTTCATTGTTTTCAGAGAAAAAGCAACAGCCAAAAGTGTAGCCATTGCGTCAAAAACCGAATCAGTTTTGACTACCATTTCTACCCCTTGGAAAATGACACTTCCTGTTCAAGGTAAAGACGTTATATATAACCTTTCTACGTTAGTGTCATGGTCTGAAAATGCAGATAACGATGTAAAATACTTCTCGGGTACGGCTACTTATACCAATACATTCAAAGTAGATGCTCCTAATAAATCGGCGAAATATGTACTTGATTTGGGCGAAGTGAAAAATATTGCAGAAGTTACTATAAATGGTAAAAACGTAGGAACCGTTTGGAAAAAACCTTTCAAATTGGATATTTCGGAAGCTATCAAGGCAGGAGCTAACACCATTCAAGTGAAAGTAACAAACACTTGGGTAAATCGCTTGATTGGCGATGCACAACCCGATGTAAAAGTAAAAACAACGTTTACAACAATGCCGTTCTATCGGGCAAATTCTTCGCTTTTATCATCGGGAATGATTGGAGAAGTGAAGATTAACGTTGTGAAGTAATAACATTTTTCCTGTTGATTGTATTCAAATCCAATCAGTTGATAGGGCTTTTTTTTCAACAAATCAAAATAGGTTTTGGAAAATGTTTTTTAAAACCTATTTTGATTGATAGATAAGCTCATCGGTACACGGTTTAGTGGAGTGTTTATTCGAAATGATAAAATTTTAGAAAATCTTCTTAATATAATAATAGTGTTTTCGTTAATCATTTCAACGATTAATGCCCAAAAATGATAGCTTAAAAAGCTAACGAATGGTATGCTAAACAAAGCACGCGTACGTGTACAAATTTTACAGTTTATCAATCAATTCGAAATGTTTCAAGTCGATAACTTTCTTTGGTTTCACAATAATTTCAGAAAAAATGGTAGCATCCGCAAAGCCGAAGAAGTAGATGCAATCAAAAAACATACCCAAAAGAAATAACAAATTAGAGTAAAATTTACTATAATGAGTGTGTTTCAGGACGCTCTCTTTTTGTTTTTAAATAGAATACGTGATATTTTAAAAATGGTATGGAAATTACCAAATTGTGATTTTAAAGTTGCCATAATAATTATAATTGTAACTTTGCGAAGTATAGATTCAATAAGAAGTGTTAGTGATGGAAAAAAGTGCAAAACCATTTTTGAAATGGGCAGGAGGAAAAACACAGCTCATCGGGGAGATTGAAAAATCATTGCCAAGAGAGTTGGTAAATTCTAAGTTTACCTATATCGAGCCATTTGTTGGAAGTGGAGCTATTTTGTTTTGGATATTGAATAATTACCCAAACCTTGAAAAAGCGGTTATTAATGATATTAATGAAGATTTAATTAATACGTACAAAATCATTGCTTCAAGTCCACAGGAGTTGATTTCGATTCTTGAAATATTACAGCATGAATTTCATGCTGTAGAAGGAAATGAGGATGATAAAAAGTTGTATTACTACAAAAAAAGAGATTTGTACAATACAAGAAGAGCAGGAAAATGCGAACAAGCGGCTTTATTTATTTTTTTAAATCGTACATGTTTTAATGGTTTGTATAGAGTAAACCGAAGCAATTTGTATAATGTGCCAATGGGAGGATATAAAAAACCTACAATTTGTGACAAAGAAAATATTTTAGCTGTAAGTAATGCCTTGAAAAAAGTAGAGATTTTATGTGGCGATTATGAAGAGACATTATATAATACTGGCGAAAATACATTATTTTATTTTGACCCACCTTACAAACCATTAAACGAAACCTCAAACTTTAATTCTTATACAAAGGATGAGTTTAATGACGCTGAACAGGTGCGATTAAAAGATTTTTGTACTAAACTCGACATCTTGAATCATCATTGGATTTTGAGTAATTCGGATGTGAAAGATAAGAATGAAAACGATAATTTTTTTGATTATTTATACAGCGATTTTTTAATTAAAAGAGTTGATGCCAAAAGAAGTATCAATTCAAATGCAGATAGACGAGGGAGTTTAAAAGAGTTATTAATCACCAATATCACAAGCAATCAGCAGTATGTCAGAACAATTTAAAAGCTTCTTATCTCAACTTTCTGAAACCAATGCAACGCTTGATTATTTCACTGATTTTGAGAAAATAATACCCAATATTAGTAAAATTTCTATCAAACTGAACCAATTGAACTACTTGATTGGAAAAGAGGATTTAGATAAAGCTGTAGAGGAATTATTTCAAGAAAATTCCAAAGTTTTTGAAGTATTAGATATTCTAATAGCAGTCCGAAAAAAAGACCAGAAAAAAATAATCAATAGCGTAGGTGATATTGTTTTGCTGGATTCATTCTTACATTCGCCAAAAATGATAGTAGAATATATCGAAGGAACTGGTTTGGCTGATGTTTTCAGAAATAAAAATATAACTAACTTGGTTGATTATGTATTTGGTATTGAGGTTGGTTTAGATACAAATGCAAGAAAAAATCGAGGTGGAGATAATATGTCAAAAGCGGTTTCATTGATATTCGATAACGCTAATATTTTCTATAAAAAGGAAGTAAGTAATACTGTTTACCCAGAAATAATAAGTCTGGGTGTGGATGTAAAGCGATTTGATTTTGTTATTAAAACCAATGTAAAAACGTATTTAATTGAAACAAATTTTTATAATGGAGGTGGGTCAAAATTAAACGAAACTGCCCGAGCTTATTCCGATGTTGCCCCCAAGATTAATCAATATTCAAATTTTGAATTTGTTTGGATAACCGATGGACAAGGTTGGCATTCTGCCAAAAATAAGCTCGAAGAAGCATTCAATGTAATTCCAAGTTTATACAATTTATCTACGCTCAATGATTTTGTTATTAAAGTTACGGGTGAAACCGTAGTTAAGTTCTGATATGAAAAGATTAGTTAAAAATCTTGGGAATAACAGAAGTGTTATCTTCGACAAAGGAAAATTTGATGATTGGTGCGTGTATGTCGTAGAAGAAAATGGATTTAGAAAAGCACCGTTTGATGAGAATTATTTTTCTGACCTTCAGTCTATTTCTCAAAAGTATGAGGTAAGTAAAGTATATTATGATTTTGTTCAGATATATAATCTAACAGCAAATTATATTGACGAATCTGTCTTGCATTTAATAAACACAATCGTAAAAACATACAACAATAAAGACCAAATTTTAATTAAACAATGGATGACCGTACTTTATGCTGGAATGATAGCCGAAGAAAACAAAGACAAGGCTATACTTAAAAAGAGAGTAAAGTATTTAGGAATGTATCAGGTTCTAATTTTAGGAATGCTAGCAAAAGAAGCCGCAAAATTTAGCTACGGAAAATCATGGAGAGAACTTGATTCCGTCATGCGAGAGTACGGTTTTTGATTGGATTGAACTTAAGAAGGAAATACTAAACAAAGACCATGAATCCAAAAGTTGATGAATTTTTAGAAAAAATCTCCAAATGGCAGGAAGAACTAAAACAACTAAGAAATGTTGTTCTCGATTGTGGCCTGAACGAAGAACTAAAGTGGGGGCAACCTTGCTATACTTTTAATAACACCAACGTACTATTGCTTGGTGGCTTTAAAGACTACTGTTTTATTAGTTTTCTGAAAGGAGTTTTATTGTCTGACTCTGAATCTCTTTTGAGAAAACCAGGAGAACATACACAGTCGGGGCGTATTATTTCATTTACTAAAATTCAGGAAATAACCGACTTGACTCAAACCTTGAAGGCTTATATTTATGAAGCTATAGAGGTTGAAAAAGCAGGTATAAAAGTTGCCGAGAGTAAAACTGAATTGGTATTTCCTGATGAGTTGTATAAAAAATTTGAATCTGACCCTGCCTTTAAATCCGCCTTCGATGCACTAACCCCTGGCAGACAGCGGGCCTACAATATCTATTTTTCGGGAGCTAAACAATCAAAATCTCGTGAATCAAGAATTGAAAATTACGTTCAACGAATTTTCAATGGCAAAGGATTGAATGATTGTACTTGTGGCTTATCGAAA
The DNA here is from genome assembly GCA_027488335.1 of Cytophagaceae bacterium. GTDB lineage: Bacteria > Bacteroidota > Bacteroidia > Cytophagales > Spirosomataceae > Emticicia. The sequence continues at coordinate 2,531 of JAIYBU010000075.1, read as the reverse complement.
AGGATGCCAAACTGCGATGGTTCGCATAAATACATCATTTCCTAAACATATATAAATATGGAGCCTTATTGGCCGCACCCGTAAATTTTTTTTCAAGGCGTTCAAGTACATTCATGTCTAAGATTTTCTTTTGAAAATTGTTTCTGGCGAAAGGCTTGTCATAAATAGCTTCGTAAAGCTCTTGTACTTCTTTCATAGTGAATGTTTCGGGCAAGAGGTTAAAGCCAATTAGCTTACGGTCAAGATTTTGGCGAAGTGTTTCGAGGGCATAATCAACCATTTGATTGTGGTCCATTATCATCTTTGGCAAATCTTTGATAGTATACCAATCAATCGATTCGTCAAAATCCCCTTTTTGAGGATTCACTTTATTTATATCCACCAAAGCATAATAGCCAATCGAAACAAAACGTTTTGAAAGCCAAGTAATATCACTCTTGTTTAACGGATGTTTCTCCAATAGCTCATCTTTTATTGAGCTGAATTCCTCAAAAACTTCCTTATTGGTGCGTTCAGTTTGTCCAAAAACCCTATACTGCTCTAAAAAAATATCTATCAACCCTGTTCTTTCTTGTAAAATTCTTTGGGCAGCTTCGTCAATACTCTCATCTTGTTGAATAAAGCCACCTGGCAAAGCCCATAAATCCTTTGATAGATTTATTTTCGGCACCAATACCTTCAATTCTTTTTCTTGGTATCCAAAAATTACACAATCTATCGAAAGTTGATTGATGAAATTTTCTTCGTCAAATAGTTTCATGTTGTTGAATTTGTTTGGCCACAAAGTTACGGCTTATCCTGCATAAAAGCCTTTCATAAAATATGATTATTCAAATATAATATAAAACAAAAATATATTGTCTAAAAATTAGACAATAATTAAAAAATATTTTACATTTGTTCAGTAAATACTTTTTCTCATACCAATCTCTATTCTACAAAATGAAAAAAGTTCTTAAAATCACCCTTTGGTCGATTTTAGTTGTTGTCTTGCTCTTAGGTGGTCTTTTTGCAGGTTTTGTTTATAAAGTTAAAAATGGTTTTCCCGTTTTTTATGAAACTGAGAAACCTACGGTTAGTTTTCCCGCTAATCAACCTGCGGTATTATTATTCTCAAAAACTACTGGTTTTCGTCACAGTGGTTCGATTGATGCCTCAAAACCTGTTTTTACTGATTTGGCTAAGAAAAACAATTGGTTTATTTACGAAACCGAAGAAGGAGGTATATTTAATGCCGAACAATTATCACAATTCAAAACTGTAATTTTCAATAATTCGACGGGACGAGTGTTGAATGACCAACAACAGAAAGCCTTAGAACAATACGTAGAAAATGGTGGAAATCTTATCGGTATTCATGGCTCGGGAGACAATTCGCATCATTGGGATTGGTACGTTACCAATCTATTGGGTACAGAGTTTTCGCATCATTCGCTGAAAATGCCTTTTGAAAAAGCTGATATTTTGCTTGATAGTCAGGCTGATAGTGTGCTTACATCGAATGTTTCTAAAAATTGGAATCGTGCTGATGAATGGTATGTGTTTTTTGAAAATCCTCGTAAAAAAGGCTTTAATATTCTTTATACAATCAATGGCGAATCAATAGACCCAACCGCAAATATTCCATTGATTGCAAGCAATAAAAACTTCGGAATGGGTAAAGACCATCCAGTAGCGTGGCATAAAAATATAGGAAAAGGTAAAACGTTCTATACTTCAATGGGACATGACAAAACGGCTTGGAAAGACCCTAATTTTGTAAAGTTGATAGAAAACGTTTTGAAAGTAATGAATGATGGACGAAGATAGGAACGTTTATAAATACCAGTAACCAATTTTCCAGTGACAAGTTTACCAAGATAATGAAAAAAACAGCCGTAATAACAGGAGCCGCCCGAGGTATAGGCTTAGAAATAGCCAAAAGATTTAATAAAGAAGGGTATCATGCCGTGATTCTCGATATTGATACTGCCGAATTAGCAAAATGTGAAGCAAACCTAAAAGGAGAAGATGGGTTTTCGTTTTTTGTTTGTGATGTATCGAGTCATCAATCAGTTACCGAAATATTTGCCCAAATTACGGCACAATTTTCTGCCGTTCATGCACTGGTCAACAATGCAGGAATTGCCATTTTCAAACCAGCCCAAGAGGTAAGTTTTGAAGATTGGAGTGCGGTGATTGGGGTAAACTTAAACGGAACATTTCTGTGTAGTCAAGCCTGTCTGTCAGCGTTAGTTGCAGGCAAAGGTAGTATCGTAAATATCGCCAGTATTTCGGGTGTGCGAGCCAGTACCCTACGTATTGCGTATGGTACAAGCAAGGCTGCCATCATGCACCTTACGAAGCAACAAGCGGTAGAATATGGAAACATGGGTGTGCGAGCGAATGCCGTTGCCCCAGGCCCAGTAGAGACCGAAATGGCCAAATTAGTACATAGTGCTGACATTCGTACCTCATACGCTGATGCCATTCCGCTGGCTCGTTATGGCACAACCGAAGAAATCTCGAATGCTGTTTTTTTCTTGTGTAGT
>JAIYBU010000056.1 GCA_027488335.1 Cytophagaceae bacterium | reverse complement strand
ATCCGATTATGCCCATGACGGTCAGTTTTTTTACGAAACAGGCAGACGGCTCACGAAAAGCCATGTTTTATGGGTTTTCAATCATGTTTGTTTTTGCCTTAATTGGCTTCGTAACAATGGCTTTTGGAGCCCCATTTCTCAATTTTATTAGTACACACTGGTTGCCAAATTTCGTTTTCTTTGTTATCTTTATTGTTTTCGGCGTATCACTCTTAGGGGCATTTGAAATAGTTTTACCTCATCAATTCGTCAATCGTATTGATGGAATGTCGGAAAGTGGCGGTTGGTTGGGCATTTTCTTCATGGCTCTAACGTTGGTGGTGGTTTCGTTTTCGTGTACAGCTCCGTTTGTGGGTTCGCTGTTGATTTTGGCGGCACAAGGCGAAGTATGGCGGCCATTGTGGGGAATGCTGGCTTTCGGATTACCTTTTGGTTTAGTTTTTACACTCTTGGCAATGTTTCCACAATGGCTTAAAAGTATGCCCAAATCAGGTGGATGGATGAACGAAATGAAGGCCGTTATGGGTTTTGCCGAATTTGCTTTGGCACTAAAATTCTTGAGTAATATCGACCAAGCATATCACTTTAATTTACTGCACCGCAATACCTTCTTGATTGTTTGGATAACTATTTTCGGACTAATTGCTATCTATATTGCAGGTTTTATCAGATTACCGAAAGACAACAAAGTGAAAAACTACCATTGGTCGAGAGTGGCCTTTAGTGCGTTGTTTTTTGCCTTTACATTTTACTTGATTCCTGGCGTTGTGCAAGATAAACCGCTCGAATTACTTTCGGGTATTTTACCTCCACAAGAGAATCAAGGTACGTTAGTGGGAGTTTCACCCGAAAAACTACGTCCGATGCCGCATGGGTTATCTGGTTTTGTCGACTATGATGATGCTCTCGCTTATGCCAAAGAAGTAAACAAGCCACTTTTACTTGATTTTACGGGCTATGCGTGTGCAAATTGCCGTAAAATGGAAGAAAATGTTTGGGTAAAAGCCGAAGTTTTGGAACGTTTGAAACAAGATTACGTGATAGCGTCGCTCTATGTTGATGACAAAAAAGAACTACCCAAAGAAAAGCATTATAGGTCAACGTATGATGATGAAGTAAAAACCACAGTTGGCGATAAAAACATGGATTTAGAAATTACAAAATTCAATAATAATGCTCAACCTTATTATGCTGTGGTGGATATGAAAGGTAAAACAATCGTCAATCCAATTGGCTATTCGAGCGTTGAAGATTTTGTAAAATTCTTAGATGAAGGTAAAAAGAGGTAGTAATTTTATACAACCTTTTTTAGAAAAATAGTCTTTTAAATAGCTTAATTAAGAAAAAATATAAATTACCCCACGCTTTTTTAAGTAGTTGCGTAATAAAAAATACATACCATTATTTATTAAATATCAATAATTATGACACGTTATGAGTTTTTGAAATCAGCAGGTTTTAGTGGTGCAGCGTTAATGGCTCTTCTTACATCTTGCGTAAGAGAAGACGATAAATACGTAGATGCCTTGACGGTTTCGCCAGATGGTACCACAGCTGGTACTACCACAGGCACAACTACTGGAACAACAACGGGTACAACAACGGGTACTACTACAGGCACAACAACAGGTACGACGACTGGAACTACAACAGGAACGACAACTACCGTTTCAGGTATAATTACTACCGAAGAATTAAATAAAATAACGAGTACAAAAGCAAAAATAGACCTTACATCGACTACCTACGCAAAGATGAAAACAATCGGGTCTTATGTCATTGTCAATAATATTGTCATTGCACTTTCTAAGTCAAATACTTATGTAGCGGCCACTGTAACTTGTTCGCATGAACCAAAAAAACAAATAATATATAGTAATAATGAATGGTATTGTACGGCTCACGGAGCAAGATTTTCGTTGGCAGGGGCTGGCTTGAACAGTAATGGAAGAGCTGGGCTTGCTGTTTATAAAGTAGCCACCGATGGTAAAACTTTGGTAGTGTATTAAGAGATTGTTTTATCGACGAAAGTTGTAGAAACATCCAATTTAGACATTCTTACGGGCAAAATTTACAGAAAAACCTTTAAACTAATAGTAAAAAATGAAATTTTTAAGCATTCTCCTCATATTCTTCCTGTTTGAAGGTTCTCCGCAATGGGGTAGCGATTTCGACAAAGCAAAAACCGATGCCATACAAAATCATAAATATATTGTGATAAACTTCTCAGGTTCTGATTGGTGCGGGCCATGTATCAAACTCAAAAGAGATATTCTTGATTCGCCTGAGTTTCTAAACTTTGCTGCGTCAAATTTAGCGTTGGTGCGTGCTGATTTTCCGCGATTGAAGAAAAATCAACTGGATAAAAAACAAACAGCTCAGAACGAATCCCTTGCCGAAAAATATAATCAAGAAGGAAAGTTTCCGCTCACGGTTTTGGTAGGAGCAGATGGTAAAGTGCTGAAAGAGTGGGACGGCTACCCAGCAGGAATTACTACTGATGCTTTTATTCAAGAAATACAGTCGATTATCAATGCTCACAAATAAAGTTCATCATAAAACGCTTCGCTTAATGGGCAATCGCTTTACTATCACGGTAGTAGATGACGATGCACAATGGGCCGAACAACAAATTGATGAAGCCATTGCTGAAGTGAGTCGAATCGAAAAACTTCTGACTACCTTCAGTAATGATAGCCAAACCAACCAAATCAACGAAAATGCGGGTATCGCTCCCGTGAAAGTTGATAAAGAAGTAGTTGATATAATTCAGCGTTCGCTCCGAATATCGGCTCTTACTGACGGAGCTTTTGATATAAGCTACGGCTCAATCGATAAACGTTTTTGGAATTTTGATAAAGAAATGACTTCGCTGCCCGATGCAGAAGCTGCTAAGGAATCGGTCAAATTAATCAATTATCAAAATATTGTTTTAGATGCCCAAAATATGACCGTTTTCTTGAAAGAAAAAGGAATGAGAATTGGCTTTGGTGGAATTGGAAAAGGGTATGCTGCCGAACAAGCTAAACAATTATTGATAAAAAATGGCGTAAAGAGCGGAATCGTGAATGCCGCAGGCGATTTGACAACGTGGGGGAACCAACCCAACGGAAAACCTTGGACGATTGCTATTGCCGACCCCGACACCCAAAATAAAGCCTTTTCGTACCTCAATATCAGCGGAGTAGCGGTGGCTACCTCAGGAAATTACGAAAAGTATGTAATCATTGGCGGCAAAAAATACTCGCATACAATTGACCCAAAAACGGGTTTTCCAGTGTCGGGAATCAAAAGTGTAACGATTATTTGCCCAAATGCTGAATTGGCCGATGCCATGGCCACACCCATTACGGTTTTAGGGGTTAATGCAGGCCTTGGGCTAATTAATCAGATGAAACAGATGGCCTGCATCATCATCGACGACGACAATAATATATATACATCAAATAACATTAACGTTTCATAAAGATGAAATCAATCAAAATAGTTGCTCTTTTGGCTTGTTTACTTAGCTCAATGGCTTCATGTGTAGCAGTGAAAGAGTATCAGAAAAATAGAATTAACGACTCAGAAATGGAACTTGCGGGGCGTAAAGCTGAGAAGTTCGAGACGAGTTTTTACCTCTATCGGGAAGGTGCTTCAGGTGCAAATGGTGGTAAAAGTGGTGGTGGTTGCGGTTGTAACTAAAATCGTTATCCGAAGTTCTCCTTTATTCAAATACTTGATAATTAAATAGTTATAAGTTAATTTTTGACACTTATAATGCGATAAAAAAATTGAAATAGTCGAATGTAATTGAATACTTCTCGACTATCAAAAACTTTTCCCCTATGAAAAAAGTAACATTAGCGATTGGTTTGTACGTGGGTATCTTGAGCGGTGCTTATGGGCAATCCGACGAAACCCAATATCTATTTAAAAGTAAAAAGACCCAAACTACCAATAAAAGCTCAATCCCAACATCGGACAAAGCCTATAAACTAAGTTCAAAACCCGAAACCGAAAGTGTCTTTCGTACATTGAAATTAGATGAGGTAAATTTTGTTTCGGCATACTATAACCAAGATGGCAATCACTCAGCCGTAACGGGTGGAATCGGTACTGAAAAACTAATAGATTTTGCTAATTCATTGGATTTAAAATTGTCGTTTACTGATAAAAAAGGACGTAAACACTCAATTACGGCCGAAGCAGCCATTGATTATTATTCGTCAGCATCATCAGATAAAATCGACCCTCGTTCGGTTTCATCGGCTTCAATGTCGGATACTCACTTTTATCCAACACTTTCTTGGAGCAGAAAAAATGAGAACACACATAAAACCGTAGGAGCGAGTTTCTCGTATTCGACCGAATGGGATTATCAATCTTATGGTGGAAACTTAAATTTCTCGAAATCTTCGAAAGATAATAATACCGAGTTAAGCGTAAAATTGGGAGCATTTTTTGACACATGGTCAGTTATTTTGCCTTACGAATTACGGCCCGACGGCTACGGTTCGGGTGCAGAAGGCGACCAAAATATAGATTATAAACGTCGAAACTCTTATAATCTATCTATTGGAGTTTCGCAGGTCATCAATAAACGTTTACAGGTAATGGCAGTAGTTGAGCCAGCGTATCAAGAAGGACTTTTGAGTACGCCTTATCACCGTGTTTATTTTTCGGATGGAACATTGAAAGTCGAAAAACTGCCAGGAACTCGTGCAAAATTGCCAGTCGGATTACGTGCCAGTTATTTCTTGGGCGATAGATTTATTATTCGTTCGTTTTATCGTTATTACCAAGATAATTGGGGGATGAAAGCACATACTGTAAGCCTTGAAGTGCCAATTAAAATCACTTCGTTTGTATCAGTTACACCACATTATCGCTTTAATAGCCAAACTGCTGTGAAATATTTTGGTCCAATAAACAGCCATAAATTGACCGAAACTTATTATACATCTGACTTCGATATTTCAGATTTTAGGAGTGCTTTTTGGGGAGCAGGAATCCGAATTGCACCGCCTGATGGTGTTTTGGGTATCAAACACTGGAATACCGCCGAGTTGCGTTATGGACATTACAACCGAAGCAATGGCATGGTAGCCAATATTATTACGTTGAGTGCCAAGTTTAAATAAGAATATTATTGATTATCAACTGATAATAATTTGCATAAAAAGAGAGACATTCATTTGTTTGAATGTCTCTCTTTTTATGCGTATAGTTTTATTAACTCACCTGCTTTTTTTCAATAAATTCTTTAAAAGCTTTGCGGTAGGTATCGCTGATAGGAATAAAGTTTTTGCCGATTTGTATTTTTTCTTTATCGATGGCATCAATGGCTTCGAAGGCAATGATGTAGGAGTTATGAACCCTGATAAATTGACTTTCAGATAGCTGACTTTCCAAGCTCTTCATGGTTTGAAGTGTCACAATCTTTTTGAGTGTAGAGTCTTTGTCTTTGGTGTGAATACAAACATAATCTTTCAAGCCTTCAATGTACTGAATTTCATTAAGGCGAATTTTTACGAGTTTTGTGCCATCTTTTACAAAAATAAATCCTTGATTCCCTTCAGAATTTACTACTACTTCTTGCACAATCTTTTCTTGAATAACTGGCTGGGGCTGGGCGGCTGTTAGCCGAATAGTGGCTTTTTCGACTGCTTTCAGGAAACGTTCGAGACTGATGGGTTTTAATAAATAATCAAAAACTTCAAGTTCGTAGCCTTCGAGAGCGTATTCAGAATAGGCAGTGGTCAGAATAACTAAGGGTTTTTTTTGCAGAATTTTCAATAATGTAATACCCGTAATTTCAGGCATTTGAATATCAGAAAACAGAATATCAACCGTATTCTCACGCAAAAAATCTAAAGCTGCCAACGAACTCGAAAAAGATTTGAGCAAGTTTAAGTGCGGCACTTTCTTGACATAAGCCTCCATGAGGTTTCGAGCCAATGGTTCGTCTTCGATGATTATACAGGTCAACATTAATTTTCAATGATTAATTGTTAATGATTGATTAAGCCAAATTCAGTTTTAAAACCACGATATAATCTTTATCATCTTCGTTTACAATCAGTTCATAATTATTGGGGTAGCTGAGTTCTAAGCGACGACTAACATTCTGTAAGCCAATACCCGACTTTTCGTTGGTTGTTTCGAGGTTTGGTGGCAATTTACTGTTTTCTACGCAATACGTACATTGTTGGCCTTCAATATGTATCGAAATATTTACGTACGCATTGTTCATACTATTACTTACGCCGTGTTTAAAGGCATTTTCGAGGAAAGTAATGAAAATAAGTGGCACAATCTGTACGGCATCGGGGTTTCCCGTAATATCAAACGTAATCGGTACTTGATTATCCAAACGAAGTTTTTCGAGACTGATATAGTTTTTCATGTACTCAATTTCTTTGGTCATTGAAACCTTTGAGTGGTTTGAATCATAAAGCATGTATCGCATCATTTGCGAGAGTTTCTCTATTACTTCGGTTGTATTTGGCGAGTTAATCATCGCCAAATAATAAAGATTATTGAGGGTATTAAACAAAAAATGTGGGTTTACTTGAGCTTTCAAAAAACGTAATTCGGCGGTTAGCTTCTCGTTTTCGACTTCGTTTTTTTTGGCTTCCAATTCAAACCAGTCTTTGGCAAAACGCAACATTCCGATGAAAATAGCTATAAAAATTGCTGCAATAACGTGCTGGCTGATAAATTTGGTAGAATACAAAAAGCCTTTTGCTTCCTTTATTTCAAGATAAATATATCTTTTCAGAAATATATGGCAAGTAATTATGATTGTAAAAGGAATCAAAAACTCGATTAGATATTGTCCAAAGTTTTTATGTACCAAGAAACGGGGTAAACAGACAAAATAATTTATATAGCTGATTAAGGCCATGAAGCATATTTGAGTAGAGGCATCAAAAAACGACCTCGCATAATTAGGCTCTTCACCGTGGCGGCTAAATGTAATCTGATAGAAGAAAAAAGAAAAATATAACGCCCAAAACGATAGGTGTAATAATAATATTCTGTTGGTCGGTAAACCAATTTTTTTAATAAAATTCTGCATTGATTTTTAATTAAACGATTGCCAGATTATATATTCTGTCTCATAAATAATATCAAAGTTTGTTTAAAAAGCGTGTTAAATGCAACTACTGAGAAGTGATTTACACCCTTTTTTTTTCATTTTCTACCATTAGGCTTCATTTATCGACCATTCGACTTAACTATTCTGCACTTCGGTATTGTCGAGTTATCGGCTGAGTTGTCGAGTTGAACACCTTACTTATCTATTATCAAAAATAGTATCAGAATTTAGTTTTTGATTTGTCGTAGAATTTAGCGAGGCACAAAAGTATTGCGATTCTCTTAAACCGAAGTTTAAAATATTAATAAATACTGTAATGAAAAAGTTAGTATCAATATGCACAATTATAATAGCTGCCAATACATTGGCTAATGCACAGTTTGGTCCTGGTGGCGGTGGCCCAGGAGGAATGGGTGGCGGACAAAGAGGCGGCGATGGCAATGGTCGTCAGCAAACTACTCAAAAAGCACCATCTCTTAATCTTGAAGGAAATGTTCCGAAGGGAAATTCAAAAGTATTTGGTTTTGTGATTGACGAAAGCGTTTCGACAGCCATTGAATTTGCTAACGTTGCTCTTTACACCAAAGACAAAAAAGTGGTTGATGGAACAATTGCCGACGAAAAAGGCAAATTCTCAATGAGCCGTGTAGCCGCTGGCGAATACAATTTAGTAATTACATTTATTGGCTTTAAAGATAAAACAATCGAGGTAAAAGTTGAAAAAGGTAAAGACAATGATTTGGGGGTAATCAAATTGGCTCAAAGCGTAAAACAATTGGATGAAGTAACCGTAACGGCCGAAAAATCAATGATTGAAGAGAAAGTTGATAGATTGGTTTATAATGCCGAGAAAGATTTAACTTCAAAAGGTGGCGATGCTGCCGATATTTTGCGTAAAGTTCCGATGCTTTCGGTTGACTTAGATGGTAACGTTTCGTTGCGTGGAACTTCAAACCTTAAGGTTTTGATTAATAATAAGCCTTCTACAATCGTAGCAAGTAGCATTGCTGATGCCTTAAAAATGATTCCTGCTGATTTGATTAAAACCGTTGAGGTAATTACTTCACCATCAGCCAAATACGATGCAGAAGGTTCAGGTGGTATCATTAATATTATCTTAAAGAAGTCTACTTTACAAGGTTTAACACTCAATGTTGACTCGGGTGTTGGTATTCGTGGCTCAAACTTGAGCTTAAATGGTAATTATCGTCAAGGAAAACTGGGCGTAACTCTTGGTGGATTCGGTCGTGCATTTTATAATAAATCAGCTACATCTTTAGACCAAACAACTGTAAGAAACGGCGTTTCGACTTTGACAAATCAAACGGCTGATGCCTTTGATAATGGCCTTTTTGGAAGATACAATTTAGGATTCGATTATGATTTAGCCAAAAATCAATCGCTTACTGCTTCGGTAGCTTTCGGTACTCGTAATTTTAGTCGCTCACAAGATTTTACAATTAATCAGTTTACGAATAACATTTTAAAGTCAACCTCGTATCGTGATGTAACGAGCAAAGATTTATCAAATTCAGTTGACATCAATCTTGATTATATTCGTACTTTCAAGCCTTCACAAGAGTTTTCAATTTCTGGACAGTTTAGCCAAAATAAATTGACTAATAATTTCTTTACTGATTTATTGAGTACTTCACAACAATTAGTGAGCCGTCAGAAAAACCTCAACACAAATTTTAATAACGAAATTACTTTACAAACTGATTATCAGACGCCTATCAAATCAAATCAGATGTTTGAAATCGGAGCAAAAACCGTGATTCGTCAAGTAAATAGCGACTATCAATATTTATTTGCTAACCCAACAGGTTCGTTTTCGTCGGATGCTCGTAACCCAGCAGGTTTATTGAATTATAGCCAAAATATTGCGGCAGGATATGTTTCTTATACATTTTCGACCAAAAATAAATATACCTTCAAAGTTGGTACTCGTTATGAATACACAAAAATTGACGCAAACGACCAAAAAAGCGACATCCTCATTCCTGCTTACGGAAACCTTGTGCCAAGTGTAAATATCTCGAAAAGTGTAGGTAAATCATCAACTGTAAAATTGGCTTACAATAACCGTATTCAACGCCCAGGTTTACAACAATTAAACCCGAACTATAATGCTTCAAATCCGCAAAGTATCTCGGTTGGTAACCCAAGTTTGAGACCTGAAATCTCGAATAACGTTGAGTTTAGTTTAAGTACTAATATCAAGAAAACCTATTTGAATGTATCAGTTTTCGGTCGTCAGACAAACAACTCAATTACGCGTATTTCGATGCCATCTGATACCGTTGTAGGGGCAATTATTACTACTTTTCAGAATATTGGTAAAGAACAAACTTTTGGAACAAACATCTTCGGCAACTTCTTTATCACTCCGAAATGGACATTGAATGGTGGTCTTGACTTATATTACAATTACTTAGAAGGACAACAAACAGGTTTGAATGGTCTTTCTACAACCATCAGCAATTCGGGTATCGTGGTAGGCGGCCGTTTACAATCATCTATTACACTTCAAAAAGGTTGGGCAATTCAAGCTTTCGGAGGTTTCAGAGGAAATCGTGTGCAATTGCAAGGAACACAAGGCGGAATGGGAATGTACTCAATTGGTGCAAGAAAAGAATTTGCTAACAAAAAAGGTAGCCTTGGTTTAGCTGCAGAAAACTTCTTCGGAATGACCATGAGAAGTACGTTAAATACACCAATGTTTAACCAAGTAATGGTAAACAATCTTTATAACCAAAATATTAAGCTAACATTTAGCTACAAAATTGGTAAAATGAAATTTACCCAAACAAAACAATCGAAAGTTAAAAACGACGACGTGAAGTCGGGTGGTGATAATAATAACTAATTTAAGTT
>JAIYBU010000175.1 GCA_027488335.1 Cytophagaceae bacterium | reverse complement strand
GTATCGGGTATCAAAGTTTATTTGATTGATGCTACAACGGGGGCAAAACTTGATTCGACTCTAACAGATGCGGCTGGTAAATATATCTTCGATAGCTTATTGGCTGGTAACTATAAAGTAAAATTTGTGGTCCCTATAGGAAGCACAATTACAGGTAAAGCTTTAGGTGGCGACTCTACCAAAGATAGTGATGCAAATCCAGACGGAACTACAGATGTAATTTCTATCAATACTTCTTTACCAATTGGCAATGTAGGCCGCAACAATACAACTGTTGATGCGGGTATCAAAACCGCATTTGGTTCAATCGGAGATTTTGTATGGAACGATTCAAACAATAATGGCTTACAAGACTCTGGTGAAACTGGTGTAGGTAATGTGATTATTGAATTATATGCTTCGGATGCTATTGGTCTACCAATTGGAGCTCCATTGAAAAAAGATACAACTGATGCAAGCGGTAAATATTTATTTAATGGCTTACCAGCAGGAAATTACGTGGTAAAACTTATTACAAATACGCTTCCAACAGGCTCTCAGCTTACTACTAAGCAAAATGTTGGAACTAACGGTGCCATTGATAGTGACTTTAATCCAAGCACTGGATTATCAGACAAGATTGTCATTGACCCTTACACGCCAACTAAAAAAGACATCTTAACAGTGGACGGAGGTATTTATAGTCCACTGGGCTCAATCGGAGATTTTGTATGGAAAGATACAAACAATAATGGTTTACAAGATACTGGCGAATCAGGTGTTGAAGGGGTAAAAGTTGAACTTTATGCTTCTGATGCTTCGGGCAATCCAGTAGGTGCTGCAATCAATACAGTTACTACAAATGCAAGTGGTTTCTATACTTTCAATAATTTACCAAAAGGTGATTATGTTGTAAGAATCGTAACCAGTACATTGCCAGCAACATACTCGCTTTCAACTAAGGTTAATGCCGGCGATGATACGAAAGACAGTGACTTTAACCCAACAACGGGTTATTCACCAAAAATTAGCATCGACCCATTAGTTTCAGCATTGAAAGATAATCCGACTATCGACGGTGCTATTTACTTACCAGTTGTATGTTCAGAATTAGTAGCTATCGCAGTTGATGCTGATATTTGCTCAGGTGATACTACTTCAATCAGAGGTACAGTTTCTGGCGGCGGTAGTGTAAAATGGTATTTAACACCAATAGGTGGAACACCAATCGCAACAACAAACAGCGGTACAGCCTATGCTGTATTCCCAACGACAACGACGGTTTATTATGCCGAAATCGCTAATGCTCCAGACGGTTGTCCGAATACACGTCAGCCAGTTGCAGTTGTTGTAAACCTACGTCCAGCGAATCCAAGCTGTGTAGGTGCAGTGGAAGAATGTATAGGTAAAACAATCAATTTGAATAACTATATCATCAACACCGTAACGACTCCAGGTGGTAGCTTCGAGTGGCATACAACTTTCAATCCAAGCTCTCCATTAGTGGCAAATCCTACGTCAGTTGGCGATGGTACATATTATTTATTTGAGAAATCAGGTGCAGGATGTTATAGCAACCCAACATTATTGAAAGTTACTTTGAAAAACTGTGACAAGTTGATTGACTTGAGTTTGACAAAAACAACTGACAACACAACACCAAATGTAGGTGATAACATCACGTTCACAGTTAAGGTAACTAATGCTGGCCCAGATGCAGCAACAGCCGTAGAAGTAACTGACGAATTACCCGCTGGTTTACAATTTGTATCAAGTGCATTCTTTACAAATAACAGCGGAGTATTGACCTCGACTATTTCAAATGTAGCTGCTAATCAAACAATTACTTTAACATACATTGCTAAAGTAACTGGTTCGGCCGCGATGACCAACTTTGCTCAAATAACTAAAGCAACAGAAAAAGATAAAGATTCAACTCCTGGTAACGGTAAAACTACTAAAGAGGATGATGATGATAAAATAACGATTACTCCTAAAGTTGTAGAATTAATTGCCGATTTGAGTTTGAATAAAACTGTAAGCAATTCTAACCCTTCAACTGGCGACCTAATTACGTACTTCGTAGAGGTTAAAAACAGTGGTCCAGCCAATGCAACAAATGTAGAAGCTACCGATGTTGTACCTGCTGGTTTACAAATCATCAGTGCAACGGGTGGCGACGGAATCACTACTACTGGTAATACAGTTATAGCGAAATTCAACCAAATTACTGCTGGTCAAACCGCAACATTCCAAATCGTTGCGAAAGTAACCGCTACAACGGGTACAATCAAAAACTGGGCTGAGGTTACAAAATCTGACCAAAAAGACCCTAACTCAACACCAAATAATGGTATTGCGAAAAACGAAGATGATGATGACGATGCCGACATCACAATCAAACAACCAGTTTGTAACCCAACTACACCACTCATTGCGTGTGCAAACCCTTACATCTGTCTTGGTGAAAGCGTTTCCATCGAAGCAATCGGATGTAATGGTACTGTTGTTTGGTCGGATGGGCAAACTGGCAACATGATAACAGTAACACCTACATCGACAACGACTTATACCGCTCAATGTAAAATCAATGACAACTGTATAAGTGGAAAATCGAATCCAGTACAAGTAGTAGTAAACGTGATTGCTCCTCCAACTATTACATCAAATTCAACATCGAATGTAATCTGTAATGGTGGAAGCGTAACACTCACAGCGAACAATTGTACAGGTAAAATCTTGTGGTCAACTGGTGCAACTACGCCATCAATCACTGTTTCGCCAACAACAACCACTTCTTACACAGCAACCTGTACTAAATCAAGTTGTGTAAGTAATAAATCGAACGTAATCACTATAACAGTAGGAACGCCAACAACGCCTCCAACTATTGCAGCTAATAATAACAATATTTGTGCTGGCCAGTCTGTAACATTGACTGCAAACGGATGTATAGGAACAGTGATTTGGTCGAATGGCTCAACGGGTGCAAGTATCACATTTACACCAACAAACACAGGAACATACTCAGCCGTTTGTAAAATAGGTGAATGTTCGAGTAATGCTTCAGCAGCAGTCACAGTAACTGTAGGAACGGGTTCAACACCAATAATCACAGCGAATAAAGAGGGCATCTGTTCGGGCGATAACGTAACATTGACAGCTAACTGTACTGGCTCACTTACTTGGTCAACAGGTGCTACTACTTCATCAATCACTGTTTCGCCAACAAGCACAACAACTTACGAAGCAACTTGCTCAGTAAATAGCTGTAGCGGAAAAGGTACGAAAGTGATTACCGTAACACCAAAACCAGCAACACCAATCGTAACTTGTGGTAAAGAAAGAATATGCCCAGGTGAAACACTTACATTCATAGCTCACGGTTGTGAAGGCAAAGTAACTTGGAGCAATGGGGCAACGGGGGCTACAATGGTTGTCACTCCAACCGTAACAACAACATACACGGCCATCTGTACTGTAAATGGTTGTGCAAGCAATCCATCTAAAGATGCTGTTATCACTGTAATCAACCAAACACCTCCTACTATCACGGCTTCGGCCGAAAATGTTTGTGTGGGTGGTTCAGTAACTTTGGCAGCAAGCAACTGTGATGGTACTGTATTGTGGTCAACGGGGGCAACTACGGCTTCTATCACCGTAACACCAATAGTAGCTACAACTTATACCTTGAAATGTATTGTTAATGAATGCGAAAGTTCTGCTTCTAAAACTATCAATATAGGTGGTGGCCAAACACCAACTGCTCCAACAATCTCTGCCAACAATACAGCCGTTTGTGGAAATGAAACTGCTACACTTACAGCAACAGGCTGTACGGTTGGGACTATCACTTGGAGTAATGGAGCAACTGGCTCATCAATCAATGTAAGTTCTGGTACTTACACTGCCATCTGTAAAAATGACTGCGGAACGAGTGGAAACTCGAATGCTATCGTGATTCAAACAGGAAATGTTACACCTCCAACAATCTCGGCTTCAACAACCGCTCTTTGTGAAATAGGTCAAGTAACATTAACAGCAGCAGGTTGTGCAGGAACAGTCATCTGGTCGAATACATCAACTGGCTCAAGCATCACTGTAAATGTAGCAACAACGACAACTTTCTCAGCAGCTTGTAAAACAGCATCTTGCGAAAGTGGTAAATCAAATGATATAACTATAAACGTTGGTAAACCAAACAAACCAACAATTACTGGAAATAAACAAACAATTTGTGCAGGTGATGCCGTAACCTTAACGGCTACTGGCTGCGAAGGAACAACTGTATGGTCGAATGGTCTTACAGGTTCAACAATCAACGTAACACCAAGCAACACAACCGACTACACTGCAGTATGTAAATTACCGCAAGGCGGATGTACAAGCGACCAGTCGAACAAAGTCACTATAAACGTTACTTCAAAACCTGAATCGCCAGTTATCTCTTGTTCAGCATCGAGAATCTGTAAAGGCGATACCCTGACACTCAATGCTTTAGGATGTAGCGGAAGCGTATTATGGTCAACGGGTCAAACATCGGCTTCAATCAATATAAGCCCTGCCGAAACCACAGTTTATACAGCTATTTGTAAAGTAGGTTCATGCGAATCTGCTCCATCAGCAGCAGCAACAATCACCGTTGGAAATCCGATTCCGCCAATTGTAACTTGCAAAAACACACAAATTTGTGGTGGTTCAAGCACACAAATCGAAGCCGCAGGTTGCACAGGAACTGTTAAATGGTCAGATGGTCAAATTGGGGCGGTAATCACGGTTTCGCCTACAAGCATCACAAGCTACTCAGCAATTTGTGATGGTGGAAAATGTCAAAGCGAGAAATCTAACGTAATCACAGTACAAGTAACTGGTAGCGGCTTAAAAAAACCAACGACCAAAGATTTAGTAAATACTTGTCCTTATATTACCGTTGACCTCACAACAGGCGTAACAAGTTCGGCTTCGTCACAAGGAGGTATATTTGTATTCCGCACAGGAACAACTCCAGGCTCGCCTGCGGTAGCAAATCCATCAACAGCAAGTACAGGAACTTACTATGTATTTGAGAAAGCAGGTAACGGTTGTTATAGCGAAGGTGCTAAGATTAATGTGAATATTACATCTTGCGAAACACCAATCAACTGCTCAACAAACCCAGCAACCGCATTGGCAGGTAAAGATACCACAGTTTGTCTAAGTGCTGATTTCCTTGCACTACAAGGTAAAATCGGTGGTTCAGCAACAAGTGCAAAATGGACAACAGACGGTAAAGGCTCGTTCGATAACGCTCTAAGCTTGAATACTAAATACAATTATTCAAACGAAGACGTAGTGAAAGGAAGCGTGAAGTTTACACTCACTACCAACGACCCAGATGATAATGGTTCATGTGTAGCTGCAACATCAAGCTTCACTGTTACGCTTAGAGGTGTAAGCACAATTCCAACTATCACTTCTGATAAGTCTCCAAATATTTGCTTCGGCGACTCAGTACTATTGACAGCAACAAATGCAGGTTCGTACAAATGGAGTACAGGAGCAACAACTAAGAGCATATCGGTGAAAACACCTGGTCGTTATACAGTAAAACTTATCAACACCAATGGTTGTGCATCTCTTAGCTCAAACGAAATCGTAGTGAAATTAAGCGATGCCATTGCCGCTCCAACTGTAACAGCAATTTCTAAAAATAGCTGCCCAGCAACTACTGTAAACTTAGCAAGTTCGGTTACAAGCCAAACACAAAGCACAGGTGGAGCATTTGAGTTCCATACAGGAACTTCACCAAGTAGCCCAATACTTGCAAACGCATCGGCAGTAGGCTCAGGAACATATTATGTAATTGAGAAGAGCGGCACAGGCTGTTATAGCCAAGCATCTCCAATCATCGTAACGATTGACCAATGTAACGTAGTAACTGATACATCGAAAGTGGACGTAAGTGTCTCAATAGTAGGTTCACGTGTTGAATTGAAAATCGGCGACCCAGTTACATATACCATTATAGTGAAAAACAACAGTACTATAAAAGCTGCAACCAATGTAAATGTTGTAAACGTATTGCCTAAAGGCTTAACGGTTACTTCAACAACACCAGGCTTTACAGCATTCGGTACTGACTCATTGCTAAGCGTAATAGGTAACTTACCAGCAGGTGCAACCAAAACTTACACCTACGATGCTAAAACAACAAAAGCTGGTCAGATTATCAATACTGCCAAGATTGCTAAACTTGACCAAGTTGACCCAATTTTGAGTAATAATATCAGCCAATGGACGGTTGAATGTAAAACTTGCCAAGAAACTTGCGTAGGACTCGCTTTAGCAGCCGATACTACTCGTCAAGCAAATGGTAGCTACAACGTCACGTTCAGAGCATTGATTGAAGCTTGTGGAAACGTTAAGTTAGAAGGTGTAAAAATTACTGAGAACCTCTCAACAATGTTCCCAACACCAACTACCTTCACAATCGTTCAGAAACCAACGGCAGGTGTAGGAAGTCTATTGAAACCTAACGATAGTTTCAATGGCTCAACCGACCTCAACCTAACAATTCCTGAAGGAAGCAGCATTGCAGTTGGCAAAGTAGATACTATCAAGTTTGTCATCAATATTGTACCAAATGGCAAAGAAGGGCCATTCTCAACAAATGCTAAAGTTGACGCAATTGGAAATACCACTTTTGGAATCCCACAAGATGTATCTGACGTTTCAAACAATGGTAAAACAGTAGTGAAAGAAAGTGCCGAACCAACGGTAGTTCGTCTCTACAAATCGCCAAGTGTTGGTCTTGCAAAAATCGTATTGGATACAACTAAGAAAGCAAATGGCTCTTATGACGTAACTTATCAATTACTCGTGAAAAACAACGGTTCGTTAGTATTGAACGATGTAATCGTAAGAGATACATTATCTAAAGTGTTCAAAGCTCCAGCTACATTCACAGTAGTAGCAGCACCGAGCAAGAATACAAGCAGCCAGTTGGCAATCAATAGTGCATTCAACGGCACAACTGATACAAGATTGACGCTCACAGGAAGCACCATTGCAATCGGTAAGACCGATACATTGAAGTTCACAGTTAATGTAAAACCAGATACACTCAAAACATTTGCTAACACAGCAGTAGTTTCTGGCTCTGGTACACTTACTTCAGGAGCGAAAGAAAATGTGACTGACTTATCAAATGCAGGTCTAAATCCTGATGCACCAGGTAGCAATCCAACCAACTTGAATCTGAATTCAGAAGGTGGAAGCTCAATCGAAGTTCCATGTATCGGAATCGCACTATATGTAAAAGATACAGTAAGACAAGTCGATGGCAGCTACAACATTACCTATAAATCTATTATCAAAAACTGTGGTAATTTGAATTTGACTGGCGTACAAGTATGTGATACCTTGTCAAGAACATTCACATCACCAGCCGTTGCCAAACTCGCAGTGAAACCAATAGTAAGTGCAGGAAGCCTATTAAAAGTAGATACTTCGTATAACGGTACAACCAAAACCTGCATGTTATTAGATGCAAGCCAACTTGCACCAAACAAAGTAGATACCCTCACTTGGGTGGTCAATGTGAAACTCAATGGCAATAAAGGACCATTTAAAAACACCGTGATAGTTACGGCAAAAACACCAAGTGGTCAGGTTATAAATGATGCCTCAAATGCAGGTATCGACCCAAGTCCAACAGGTAGTGCACCAACAGTTATCAACTTCAATAGCTTGCCAGATGCCCTCATCGGTATCTCAAAAAGTGCAAGCGATGCTAAGTTAGTAGCAGGTACAACTAATACTTACGACGTAACATTTACATTCAAAGTGAAAAACTACGGCAAAGTAGCATTCACAGGTGTACAAGTTCAAGATAACTTGAGTGTAACATTCGGTGATAGCGTGAAGATTGATTCTGTGAAAGTAACAGCAGATACGGGTCTAACAGTAAACAGCAACTATACTGGGCGTGGAAGTCTAATCAATTTATTGGTTGACTCATTAAGTACATTGCCAGCCAATACCGAACGTACCATCACATTGTTTAGTCGTCTGACAACAACGTCAAGCAAAGCTAACTTTGAAAACCAAGCATTAGCAATCGGTAAATATCCAACCAATAAGTCAGTAGATGACTTGTCAACTAACGGGAATGACCCGGACCCTGATGCTAACGGTACACCAAAAGACAACAGTATTGCAACACCAGTGAAACTTGGCGATGGCAGACCAATCGTACCAACATTCAGCACACCATTCGGTATTGCAAAAGCAGCAATATTGGATACCGTAAAGAACGCTGATGGTAGCTATAACCTATCGTACAAAGTAGTGGTGAAAAACTACGGAACTCGTAAACTAACGAATGTTCAATTGAGTGATAGTTTAACCCAAGTATTTGCTGACAGTGCGGAGTTTGTACTCGTTGGAAAACCAGCATTGAGCAAAAACAGCAAGTTGAAAATCGACTCAAACTTCAATGGCCGTGGATTTAGCAAAATGTTGATTGCTGATAGTAGCTCACTGGCAGCAGGTGCAGCCGATACCTTGACATTCAAACTCAGATTATTAAGTGCGAAAAAAGGAGATGCCACTTATTCAAATACTATCACAGGTACTGCCAAAGATAGTACAAGCAATGTAAGAGATATTTCGCAAACAGGCTTGAATCCAGACCCTGATGGAGATAAAAACCCTGGTAACAACAATTTGCCAACGGTTATCACAATTAAAGGTCAAACAGCCACTACCGATACAACTAATAGAGGTATAATTCCGCAAGCATTCTCGCCAAACAGTGATGGCAAAAACGACTTATTTGTTATCAAAGGAATCAATGGTGTAGATAATGTAAAAGCAGAAATCTTTATCTACAACAGATGGGGTCAGCTGGTTTACCAAAACACAGACTTTGCTAAAGTAGAAGGATGGAATGGTGAAGCAAATAACGGGATTATTCTCGGAGGAAAAGGCGTAGGTGTACCAGACGGGACATACTTTATCTGTGTGAAAGCTGCTGGCTTCTGGGGCGATAAACCACAAATTAATTTTATTACAATCGCCCGATAATAATAGTGATTTGATAAATCCCGATAGTATTCTCAAAAAGGAAACCCATTCGGGATTTATCAAAATCATCATCGAACAGCTGTATAGTAAATCAATCTTATAGCCTAACTATTTGATATTCAGGACAAAAGAGATGTCATAACTCTTAACAAAAAAATATTGGCATTTTAAAATCTTAATGTAATTTTGTTTTGCTATTGAGTATAAAAATGCTTTAACGATTACATTTCAAATTGAGTGAACCGTTAAAAGCACTGTATCTTTACTATTTAATTTGGTAAAAAATGAAAAACTTTACAAACCTGAAAAACAGGTTAGCCGCACTTTTGCTCGTTGGGGCATTATCAGTAAGCTACCAAACTTTCGCTCAACAAGAAGCGATGTTCTCCCAGTACATGTTCAATACCCTCGCCATCAACCCAGCTTATGCCGGTAGTCGTGATGTATTAAGTTTGACTGCACTCGGGCGTTATCAGTGGATTAGCGTTCCAGGAGCTCCAAAAACTTTTACATTCTCGATGGATTCACCCATCAAAAACGAAAAAATGGGTTTAGGTCTTCAAGTAACCCGAGATGAAGTAGGTCTTCAAAAAAACACAGGCGTTTACGCTACCTATTCGTATCGTATCAAAGTTGGGCCTCGCTCTACTTTATCATTCGGTGTACAAGGTGGAGCAACTAATGTGCGTTGGGCTTTATCAGATGCAAAAAACCTTACTGACCCAGATGTTGATAGAGTATTTGATGGTTCATCAGACCAAAACAAAATTCTCCCAAATGTTGGAGGAGGGATTTACCTTAGTAATGACAAGGGCTATATTGGCATTTCATGTCCACAAATCATGCAAAATCCAATTTCTAACTTTAATTTTAAAGACTCTTCTGGTACAATAGGGCGAACACGTCGCCACTATTTTGCGATGATGGGCTTTGTTATCGGAAAAGGCTCTTTCAAAATTAAACCTTCTACGATGGTCCGCTATACGCAAGGAGCTCCACTGGGCTTTGATGGAAACGTTAACTTTTGGATTAAAGACAAAATTTCATTTGGAGTATCTGGCCGTATTTCACAATTCCAAACGATGGGTCAAGATAGTAAAAACCTATTCGATGCAGCTATTGGTATGATGGAACTTCAGCTTACACCACAGTTCAAGCTTGGTTATGCTTACGACTTTACATCAAATAAGCTAAACGACCAATCAAAAAAGGGCGTAACTCGTTTACTTGGCATTCCAACGCACGAAGTTTTACTCCGTTATGAATTTGGTTTCGGTAAGAACAAAATTCTTACTCCTCGTTACTTCTAAGATATTTATTTCACCTTATACTTTGCTATGTAACTAAATTGGTATGAAGGTTGCATGGGAAAATGTACAAACCCATTCAAGAATTCTTAAAAAATCTTGAAACAGGAAATTCTATGCCTAAACTCTGAGTTCAGGCATATTGTATCAGGTTCAATATACGAAATACTAAATTTATAAATTCGTGAGTGAATTTTAAATTCTAATAAAATGATTGTCAGGAAAAAAATAATTGGAGCGTTGGTTGTAGCAGCCTTGCTCGGCGGTAGCGTAAAGGCACAAGATGCCTTACTAAAAACTGGTGAGCATCACTACGAAAGTTTGTGTTATGTAAAAGCAATTGATGCCTTTGAAGCAGCTCTAAAGAAAAAAGGTCTTACTGACCAACAAAAGCTTGCCGCCAAGATTAAACTCGGCGATAGCTATTGTAAGGTTAAAGATACTCAAAATGCCGAGCGTGTCTATGCCGAAATCATGAGTACAGCAGGCGATTTATCAGGAGAAAACATTACTGTATGCCTCAAATATGCACAAGTACTTGCCAGTAATGGTAAATACCGTGAAGCCCAAGAAATGTACGATAAGTACACTCGAAAAGTGGAAGACGACCCTCGTGGAAAAGGTTTTTCAAAACTCTACAACGATGTAAGCGTGCTTTCCAAAAACGCCAACTGCTACAAGGTTGACTACCTTTCAATCAATACCAATTCGGCTGATTTCTCGCCAGCATACTACAAAAATGGCATGGTGTTCGTCTCAAACCGCCACAACAGTGTCGGAGTGCGTCGAGTATTCAACTGGAACGAAACACCATTTCTTGACTTATTCTTTTTAGATGATGTTTCGGCCATCGGTGGACAAGCCGCTGGTTTGGGAACAGGCTCGGGCGACATTAAAGCTTCTCGTAAACGTAGTAGCAGAGGTGGCGTTGTGGGTTCTGACGAATACACCGCTCCTACTGCCAACGATAGCCGAACAATCGGAACTTACGGTGGGATGAACGTAATGGCTGGTTTAGGCTACGGCGACCGTCCAGTTACTGAATCAGAGCGTTTTGGTGGTTCAATTAACTCAAAATATCATGAAGGTCCAGCCGCATTTTTCAAAGATGGTTCTAAAGTTATTTTTACAAGAAATAACTTCAATAATGGTAAAGTAAAACGTAGCTCTGATGGTATCAATAAATTGAAACTATACATCGGCGATGCCGCCAAAGATGGTTGGAAAAACATCAAAGAATTGCCTTTCAATAGTAATGAATATTCAACTGGACACCCTGCACTTTCAGCTGATGAAAAGTTACTTTTCTTCGCTTCTGATATGCCAGGTGGTTTTGGTGGAACAGATATTTATGTTTCTCGTTTAGATGGCGGAAACTGGTCTGCTCCTATCAACTTAGGGAAAACCGTTAATTCAAAAGGTAATGAAATGTTTCCTTTTGTTGACGAAAAAGGTAATTTGTACTTCTCCTCTGACGGTCATGCTGGCTTAGGGGATTTAGATATTTTCTTTATACAAATGGACGGCACAACTTCAAAAGGTCGTGTAATCAACCTTGGAGCTCCCGTAAATTCAAGTAAAGATGATTTCGGTATCGTAACCGATGCACTTCGCAAAGCTGGTTATTTCAGTTCAAATCGTAAACGTGGCGGTGCCGATGACGACATCTACAAATTCGATAGGGAGTGTGACCTCAGAGAGGGTTGTGACCTAATACTTGCCGTATATGATGCCGAAACCAAAATGCCACTTGATAATGCCAAGATTGTCTATGAAGACAAAGACGGTAATATCAAAGAAAAAATGAGCGATGCTGATGGTAGCGTAAAACTCGAAGGACTTGAACAAGATATAGAATTTGCGTTCCGTGCTACTCGTGACGGTTATAGTGCTAGTACGGTAAGTTTCTCAACAAAAGATTGTGACAACGAAGCCTCTCGCTTAGAAATTCCGATGAGCCGACCGAAACCAGCAGTTGACTCAACCGCATTGGCTCAAAACGGTAAAGCAAATGGTAATAATAGTGCAAATGCACAAAATGGTTATGCTGGCGAAACCACGACGCAAGGTCAACAAAGTGGCACAAGCGGAACTGGCCACCAACAAGGTGGACGTACGGGTGCTAATGGCACGGTCTTATCGGGTAATACTTGTACGATTCGTGGCCGTGTCATGACACAAGGCACAAAACAAGCCGTTGACGGTGTACTCGTAACACTTCGTAGTGAATGCGATAATACCACACAAACCGCTTATACTGACGCTACTGGCAACTACGAATTTGTAGTAGCAGAAGGTTGTGACTATACGGTTGAAGGCTCGAAAGATAACCTCGGCTCAAAAGGCAAACGTGTACGTAAATTGAATTGTAAAAAAGGTAGTGTAACTGCCGATGTGTATATGTTTGGTACGGGCGACATCGTACAAGTGGATAATATTTACTTCGATTATGGTAAATGTAATCTTCGTTCAGATGCCCGTTCGGAGTTAGATAAATTAGTGGATATGATGCGTAAGTATCCAAGAATGCGTATTGAGTTAAGAGCTCATACCGATAGCCGTGCCGAGTCTGATTTTAACCAAAAAATCTCCGAAGGTCGTGCGAAGGCCTCAGCAAGCTATCTATTCAAACGTGGTATTAGCCGTAGCCGTGTAGAGTTTGCAGGTTATGGCGAAACAATGCCAGTAAATGGCTGCGTTGATGGGGCAGAATGTACGGAAGAACAACACGCTCAGAACCGTCGTACGGAGATTAAAATCTTACAAATGAATTAAACGCTTAGTACCCCAAAAGAGAAGAAAGTCGTCTTGAGTAATTGAGACGGCTTCTTTTTTTCATCAACTCGTAGGAACGTCCAAATTGAACGTTCCTACATGTCGTTTTCCTACTGTTGCTTAACTTCCACTTCCGAAACTTTATACGCAATTATTTCGGTGACATAAACCGTTTTATTTTCTTTATTTACGTAGTTTCTGTAATTCAATTTACCTTGAATACTCACCAGCTTACCTCGGCTTATCAAGTCAGCACACACTTCGGCTACTTTGCCCCACGCTACTACTTTATGCCATGAAGTGTTTTTTACTTCCTCGTTGTTTTTGTTGGTATAAATCTCGTCGGTAGCAAGGCTAAATGCTGCTTTTTTGATAGTATCGAAGTTGAATACATTTACTTCGTTGCCTACATTTCCGATTAATTTTACAGTATTCATTGTTTTGTACGTTTAAAAATGATTGTTAAAAAAAATTAGCCAATCATGCTCTATTTCCGATTGACAATGCAAAGTTGCAGTATCTGCCCCACGCTATTCGGTTGATAGTCATTTATATACAGATAAAAACATTTGTAAACGTTTGTAAACGGATATAATATTTTATATATTTGGAAAGAGTATATAAACGAGCAATTATCCTGTAAGCATAAAAATGCACCTATTCCGTGAAATTCGATACGAAAACTCATTTCTTAATATACATTCCTAAAACTTAGTATTATGCCACAAAAAACCTGCTTAGAATGCGGAGAAGCCATCATTGGGCGGTCGGACAAAAAGTTTTGTTCGGACTTGTGCCGCAATGCCTATAACAATAAAGTAAACGCCGACGCCAATAATTTCGTCAGAAATACCAACAATGCCCTCCGCCGAAATCGAAAGATTTTAGAAGATATTTGCCATGATGATAAAAGCAAAACTACTCGCACTACACTACTCGACCGAGGTTTTGATTTCAACCTCATTACGAGCTTACGCACCACCCAAAAAGGTTCAACGTATTATTTTGTATATGAATACGGCTATCTCGAACTCGACAATGATTTTTTCTTGGTCGTAAAAGACAATAAAGCTAAAACAGAATAACGATTGATTTAAACTCATTATAAATTAGACCAAAATAGTGTCAATCTGATACTTTATACAGTAAAAATGCTAACTTTACGCTGTGAAAGCATCTATTTCAAAATTCTTGATAACAGTTTATCTATTTTCGGCAACTGAAGCAAGTCAGTTGTTGAAACTTCCTTTGCTATTTTCACACTTCGTTGAGCATCAACAAAAAGAACCGTCTATGTCATTTGGCGAGTTTTTACACCATCATTATGCCGCCGAGCACAAAGACGATGGCGATGCTGCAACCGATAACAAACTTCCTTTCAAATCACATGACCAATGTTGGTCTTTTGTGTTTCCGATAAGTATCTTTCATACAATCCAACTTTCTCAGGTACAAACAATTATTATTGAGAAGAAAAAAATCTTATTTTCTTCTTCTGCCAATATTTTATCGGCTTATCTTTCTACGATTTGGCAACCGCCAAGATTCTAACCAATTGACTTTATAAAGATTATTTATTTAGAAATATACCCAATATTTCTAACTGCCTTACTATAAATTAATTGTAGTAGTTTGTACCTTATAAACTACTCATACGAATCATTAATCTATAAATCATGCTAAATTCAATTATTGGGTTTGCTATTAAAAACAAACTCATCGTTGGGCTATTCACCATTGCCCTCATTGGCTATGGTAGCTACGAAGTTACCAAATTGCCCATTGATGCCGTGCCTGATATTACCAATAATCAAGTACAAGTCATTACGATTGCCCCCTCATTTGGGGCAACCGATATTGAGCGGCTGGTCACGTTTCCTATCGAACAAGCTAATAATAATATTTCTGGACTTCACGAAATCAGAAGTTTTTCTCGTTTCGGGCTTTCGCTTGTAACCATCGTTTTCGACGACGAGACCGATATTTATTGGGCAAGGCAACAAGTGGCCGAACGCCTTCAAAAAGTGCAAACCGAAATTCCTGCGGGCATCGGTGTTCCCGAACTTGGGCCTGTTTCTACAGGTTTGGGCGAAATTTATCAATACGTTGTTCGTCCAAAAGAGGGTTATGAATCAAAATATGATGAAACCGAACTACGAACGATTCAAGATTGGATTGTTCGTCGCCAACTTTTAGGTGTAAAAGGTGTAGCCGAAGTAAGTAGTTTTGGAGGAAAGCTCAAACAATACTCTATTGAAATCGACCCTCGAAAACTCCAATCAAGTGGTATTACGATAAGCGATGTTTTTAAGGCTCTCGAAAATAATAATCAAAATACGGGCGGGGCTTACATCGAAAAAGGCTCAACGGCTTTGTTTATCCGAAGCGAAGGTTTGATTGGCAACATCGAAGATATCAAAAATATTGCCATCAAAAATCTTAGTGGCGGTACTCCCCTATTTATTCGTGATGTTGCCGAAATCAAAATCGGTCATGCCACCCGCTACGGAGCCATGACTTTCAATGACAAAGGCGAAGTTGCTGGTGCAGTCGTGATGATGCTCAAAGGAGCAAACAGTAGCGAAGTAATAAAGA
Organism: Cytophagaceae bacterium; assembly: GCA_027488335.1. Lineage (GTDB taxonomy): Bacteria > Bacteroidota > Bacteroidia > Cytophagales > Spirosomataceae > Emticicia. The sequence goes on along the minus strand of JAIYBU010000175.1, from coordinate 6,520 downwards.
ATGTAAAAGACCGTGTTGCTCAGATACAGAAAACCCTTCCCGAAGGCGTAATAATCGAGCCTTTTCTCGACCGAACTAAAATGGTCAATAACGCCATCGGAACGGTTGAAAAGAATTTACTGGAAGGTGCGTTAATCGTAATTTTTGTACTGGTGCTTTTCCTCGGAAATTTCCGTGCGGGTATTTTGGTTGCTTCGGTCATTCCGTTGGCAATGCTTTTTGCCATTATTATGATGAACCTTTTTGGTGTAAGCGGAAATCTAATGAGTTTGGGAGCATTAGATTTTGGACTGATTGTAGATGGAGCGGTCATTATTGTCGAGGCCGTCATGCACGTATTGGCAGGTAAACACGCACTCGGTAATGCCAAATACACTCAAGCCGAAATGGACGAAATTACCAACAAATCGGCAGGAAAAATGATGAATAGTGCTGTTTTTGGGCAAGTCATTATCTTGGTAGTTTATTTACCTATCTTCACGTTGCAAGGTATTGAAGGCAAAATGTTTAAGCCAATGGCTCAAACAGTGGCTTTTGCCTTATTGGGTGCTTTCATCTTGTCGCTTACGTATATTCCGATGATGAGTGCGGTTTTTTTGAGCAAAAAAACCAAGCACAAACCCAATATTTCAGATAGACTGATGGCGAAAGTTGAACACGCCTATCAATCAGCTTTGACGAAAATTATTGGTTTTCCAAAAATCGTTTTGGGGGCTACAATCGGACTTTTCATACTTGCAGTTTTTATTCTAACTACCCTCGGTGGTGAGTTTATTCCTGCCCTCGAAGAAGGTGATTTTGCAGTAGAAACCAGAGTTCTGACAGGTAGTAGCTTAAAAACAACCGTTGAAAATACACAAAAAACGGCTCATATCTTGAAAAAAAGGTTTCCAGAAGTAGAAAAAGTAGTAACAAAAATTGGTAGCGGCGAAGTCCCCACCGACCCAATGCCGATGGAAGCCAGTGATATGATGGTGATTTTGAAAGATAAAAGCGAATGGACTTCAGCAAAAACGTTTAATGAATTGGCTGAAAAAATGACTAAAGCTGTCGAAGAAGTACCAGGCGTAACGGTTGGTTTTCAATATCCTGTTCAAATGCGTTTCAATGAATTAATGACTGGTGCAAGGCAAGATGTAGTTTGTAAAATTTTCGGTGAAGATTTGGATACACTTACCAAATACGCTCATGACTTGGGCGAAATTGTAAATACCGTTGAAGGTGCAAAAAACCTTTATGTAGAAAGCGTTTCGGGAATGCCACAGATTCTGATTGAATATAAACGCGACATGATTGCTCAGTACAACCTAAGTATTTCCGACATCAACCGAATCGTGAATACAGCTTTGGCTGGACAAAGTACAGGAATGGTTTTTGAAGGAGAAAAACGTTTTGATTTGGTTGTAAGACTGGCTGGTGAGCAGAAAAAAGACATTCAAGACATCCAAAACTTGCTTATACCTACGCCACAAGGTACGCAAATCCCGCTTTCGCAACTGGCGGATGTCGCCATTAAAGATGGGCCAAATCAGATTCAACGTGAAGATGCCAAACGCAGAATTGTGATTGGTTTCAATGTTAGAGGACGAGATGTACAAACAATCGTGCATGAGTTACAAGCCAAAATCGATAAGAAAATTAAGTTTCCGACGGGTTATTACGTCACTTATGGTGGAGCTTTTGAAAACCTCAACGCTGCCAAGCAACGATTAATGATTGCCGTGCCAGTTTCGTTGATTTTGATATTTTTATTATTATTTTTCGCCTTCAATTCCATCAAACACGGTTTGCTCATTTATTCGGCAATTCCACTTTCGGCCATTGGTGGAATTTTCTTTTTGGCGATGCGTGGTTTGCCTTTCAGTATCAGTGCAGGTGTTGGTTTTATTGCATTATTCGGTGTAGCGGTTTTGAATGGAATTGTGCTGATAGCAGAGTTTAATCGAATAAAAAACGAGGGCGAACAAGACCTGCGTAAAGTAGTAATCAAAGGTACAAACCTACGCTTACGCCCAGTTTTAATGACTGCTTTTGTGGCCTCACTCGGCTTTTTGCCAATGGCACTCAGCAACGGTGCAGGTGCAGAAGTACAACGCCCACTGGCAACAGTCGTGATTGGTGGCTTGCTCGTGGCTACCTTCTTAACACTCTTTGTTTTACCAATTTTATACATGGTTTTTGAAGGAAGCACCAAGAAAATCACACCAAAAGTAGCAATTATTATCTTGATTTTGTCATTCGGCTCAACAGCCAATGCACAAACGCCCATTACGTTGCAATCTGCGATTGATATTGCTCTAAAAAATAATCTTTCAATTAAGAATGAAAAGCTGAAAGTAGATTACCAAAAAAGTTTGATAAATACGGCAAAGATGCTTCCATCGGCCAATATTTCGGGTGAATTTGGACAAATCAATAGTATTTATGCCGATACTCGATTTGGTTTGGGGCAGTCGTTTAGTTTTCCGAAGGTCTATGAAAGTCAAAAAAACTTGTATAATGAATATTGGAAAAGTAGCGAACTAAATGTTAAAATGAATGAGCAAATGCTCAAAAAACAAGTCACCCAAACGTTTTATCAGCTTTTATATTTACAGCAAAAAAGTCAATTATTGCAATTGGCTGATAGCTTGTACGTAGCATTTTATACCCGTGCTGAGCTGCGTTTAGCAAAAGGCGAAAGCAATGTTTTAGAAAAATTGACTGCCGAAAACCAATTGGGGCAAATCAGAGTGCAACTGGCTCAACTCAAACAAGACCTTGAAGTGCAAAAATTACATTTTCAGTTTTTGTTAAATTCAACAACGCCATTTGTGCCTTTAGAAAACTCGTTCAAAATGGCTGTCAATTATAAAGCAGATATTGAGTCATTAAAAGAGCATCCGACCATAAAGTTTTTGAGCCAACAACAACAAATTGCCGATGCCATGATTGATGTAGAAAAAAAGAAACTAATGCCCACAATGTCGCTCAATTATAACAACGGAAGTATCAGAGGCACGGGTGCGGACAATAAAAATTACGGAGGTTTTTATAGATTTCAGTCGATACAAATCGGTGTTGGGATTCCAATTTTTACGGCAGCACAAAAAGCAAAAATCAATAGCGAAAAAGTCAATAAACTCGTAGCCGAAAGTAGTTATTCAGTTGGTTTACAGGGCCTAAATAACGCATATCGCACTGCCCTTGTTGACTATGAAAAGTTTCAGAAAACAGTAGAATATTTTGAAAAAATCGCCCTTAACAATTCGACACTCATCCGCACAACTGCCCAACAGCAATTGGTCAATGGTAGTATCAATTATTTAGAATGGGTTACGCTCATCAATCAAGCTACTGCGATAAGAAATGACTATATTGAGGCAATCAAAAACCTCAATGAAAGTGCCATTCAGATTAATTATTTGGTAAATTACTAAAAAGTCCACGGTCGATAGACGATAGTCCATAGATAAAATATATTCTTTTGCATTAAAACCCATTATAAAAAACTATCGACCGTTGTCTGTTGACTATCGACTAACAAAATATATCATGACAGAAAAAAAAGTAAATCCGATTCGGATGCAGCAAATTTTGGTGGCTGTTTCGGTGGCATTATTTGTTATCAAATTGGTAGCTTGGTGGCTTACTTCGTCAGTGGCAATTTTGACCGATGCACTCGAAAGTAGTGTCAATGTAATTGCAGGGTTTATTGGGCTTTATAGCATTATTCTTTCGTCGAAACCTCGTGACAAAGAACATCCCTACGGACACGGCAAAGTAGAATTCCTTTCCTCTGCCATCGAAGGGGTGTTGATTACGATTGCAGGGTTTATCATCATCTACGAAGGAATCAATAATTTTATTCATCCGCACGAGCTGAAACAACTCGATTTTGGTTTGGCGTTGGTGGCTCTTACGGGTGCTATCAATTATTTGGTGGGCTATTATTGTATAAAAAAAGGAAAAGAAGAAAATTCTCCGATTTTGATTGCCAGCGGTTCACATTTACACTCGGATACTTATTCTTCTATTGGTCTTTTGCTTGGTGTCGGTTTGATTTTACTCACGGGCTATGCTTGGATTGATAGCGTGGCAGCTATCATTTTTGCCTTTATTATCATTTATACTGGCTATAAAATTATCCGCAAATCGGTTTCTGGAATCATGGACGAATCCGATGATGCCATTATTGACCAAATCGTAGTAATCTTGAACGAACACCGCCAAACCGACTGGATTGACGTGCATAATATGCGAGTAATTGATTACGCAGGTTTTTATCACATCGACTGCCATCTTACTGTGCCGTATTATATCAATGTCAACGAAGCCCACCAAATACTGGACAGGCTTACTATTTTATTTAAGCAGCATTTTGATGATAAAGTAGAGTTTTTTATTCACGTTGATGGCTGTATTCCAGCAAAACAATGCGGTATTTGTAATGTTCCGAATTGTCCAGTACGACAATCTCCTTTTATTAATCACGTCAGTTGGACCCACGATAATATCTTGTCCAACAATAAACATACTTTGAAGAATGAAAAATTTAGTTAAAATAAATCCGAATTTAGGAAAATTTAAAAGCACTTTTTCTAAGTCAATTTTAGGAATTGCTACGCTTTTTGTTGTTACATCTTGCGGAAGCAAAACAGCTAACCAAGAAGCCACTGACTCAACAGTTGTTGAAAGCTCAGTTGCTAATTTGACCGAAAAACAAGTCCAGAGCATCGGCATTACGACTGGAAGTGTAGAACAAAAATCTTTCTCAACTATCTTGAAAGTGACAGGAAAAGTCGATGTGCCGCCACAAAACTTGGTTTCTGTGAGTGTACCTCTGGGTGGTTATTTGAAATCGTCGCACCTGATTCCAGGAATGTTTGTGCGTAAAGGAGAAAGCATTGCCATTATCGAAGACCAACAGTATATTCAACTTCAACAAGATTTCTTGACCATTCAATCAAAAATTAGTTTTCTCGAAAACGAGTTTATACGTCAGAAAGAACTCAACCAAAGCAAAGCAAGCAGCGACAAGGTTTTTCAACAAGCTGAAATGGAATTAAAGACACAACGAATTTTAGTTAAATCTTTAGCCGAAAAACTAAAGTTGGCAGGCATAAACCCTGAGAAATTGAATGAAAACTCTATTTCTAAAAGCATCAATATCTATTCGCCAATCAATGGGTATGTGAGCAAAGTAAATGTAAATATTGGAAAATACATATCTCCGACGGATGTGATGTTTGAGTTGGTCAATACAAGCGATATTCACTTGGCTCTAAAGATTTTTGAAAAAGATTTAGACAAACTAAGTATCGGCCAAAAGGTAACTGCCTATACCAACACGTACCCCGACAAAAAATACCCTTGTGAAATTTTGTTGATTGGAAAAAGCCTAAGTGAAGAGCGAAATACCGATGTGCATTGCCATTTTGAAGTGTATGACAAAGCTTTGATTCCTGGTACGTATATGAACGCTGAAATTGCGGTTACGAACGTCAAATCGTATGTACTACCCGAAGATGCAATTGTGAGATTTGAAAATAAACACTATGTTTTTGTGAAGAAATCAGCCACGCAATTTGAAATGGTAGAAGTACAAATCGGCAATACAGAAAAAGGGTTCACCGAAATCATCAAAACAGAAAATCTGAATAATCAAACGTTGGTTATCAAAGGAGCTTACTCATTATTGATGAGTTTGAAGAATAAATCGGAAGAATAGAACACAGAGGTACGAATGACGAGTGAATAAAATTCGTACCTCTTTATTCGTTATTCGTCACTCTATATTCGTCATTCGCTTCACTTTGTAACCACGCAAAGCGAAATACAGCACCACTGCAAAGCAAGCCAAAGGCACAACGTAGGCCGTTTGAATATTGCTCACATCAGAAACACGTCCCATAATTAAAGGAAAAATCGCTCCACCCATAATAGCCATAATTACTAAAGACGAACCCAATTTTGTTTCTTCACCCAGCGATTGTACACTCAATGAAAAAATTGTCGGAAACATAATCGACATAAAAAACTCTACGCCAATCAATCCATAAACTGACATCATTCCACCATTTACCACAATAATTGCCAATAAAACAATACAAAGTGCCGAATAAATAGCCAAAAGTCGATTTGGACTAATAAAACGCATCAAGAATGTACCAACAAAACGCCCAATCATAAAACCAAATAAGGCAATGGCTAAGTAATCTGCCGCCGATTTTTCGTCAATTTTGGCAGTTTGATAAAGGTACCGAATAAAGAAACTCGACACACATACTTGAGCACCCACATAAAAAAACTGAGCAATTACGCCCCATGTAAGGTGGCTGTGTCGCCAAATAGACTGCGAACCACCCGACATATTTATTTCGTGGGCATCTTCGGTCACTTCAGGTAAATTAGTTTTATACAAAATAGCCGCTACAATAAGCACAATCACACCAATCACAATGTAAGGCATTTTTACGGCCGAAGCTTCATTGTCTAAATAAGCATTGAGTTGTTCAACCGACATGCCAGCCATTTGAGC
>JAIYBU010000071.1 GCA_027488335.1 Cytophagaceae bacterium | reverse complement strand
GTCGGCTCATCAAGAATCAATAAATTTACTGGTTCGAGCAAAAGTTTCACCATCGCCAAACGAGTTTTTTCTCCACCTGAAAGCACACGCACTTTTTTGTTAATATCATCGCCCCGGAACATAAACGCTCCCAAAATATCTTTGATTTTTGTGCGAATTTCGCCCACCGCAATATTATCAATGGTTTGAAAAACACTCAAATCTTCATCCAATAACGATGCTTGATTTTGAGCAAAATAACCAATCATTGAGTTATGACCAAGCTTGATGCTTCCTTCAAACTCAATTTCAGACATAATAGCTTTTACCAAAGTTGATTTACCTTCACCGTTTCGGCCTACAAAAGCAACTTTTTCTCCTCTTTCAATGGTCAACGACGCATCTTTAAAAACTAAGTGGTCGCCGTAGCTTTTACTTACATTTTCAACAATTACAGGATAATTTCCTGAGCGTGGAGCGGGTGGAAATTTCAAACTCAAAGCCGAAGTATCTACTTCATCCACTTCTACGATTTCGAGTTTTTCGAGCATTTTCACCCTTGACTGCACCTGCAAAGTTTTTGAATACGTACCCTTAAACCTATCAATAAACTCTTGCGTTTCGGCAATCATTTTTTGTTGGTCGTTGTATTGTTTTTGCTGCTGCTCTTGGCGTTCTTTTCTGAGCTGTTGATATTGTGTATAATTTACTTTGTAGTCATAAATTCGACCCATCGTTACTTCAATCGTGCGATTGGTTATTGTATCGACAAAAGCCCTATCGTGCGAAATAACGATTACGGCTTTGGCATTATTCATCAAGAAATCTTCGAGCCATTGAATCGACTCAATATCAAGATGATTCGTAGGCTCATCAAGCAGAATTAAGTCAGGGTTCTGAAGTAAAATCTTACATAACTCAATACGCATACGCCATCCACCACTAAATTCGGCAGTCGGACGAGTAAAATCTGCCCTCGTAAAACCCATTCCAAGAAGCGTTTTTTCTACTTCAGCATCGTAATTTACTTCTTCTACTGAGTAATATTTTTCGCTTAGTTCGGATACTCGTTCAATGATTTTCATGTACGCATCCGACTCATAATCGGTGCGGGTTTCGAGTTGATGATTAAGTTCATCCATCTCTTTTTTCATATCCAATACCACCGAAAATGCCTTTGAGGCTTCCTCAAAAACTGTACTATCATCTTTGGTGAGCAAGTGCTGCGGAAGATAGGCAATTACGGCATCATTTGGAGCAGAAATTTTACCACGAGTGGGTTTATCGACACCTGCAATGATTTTGAGCAAAGTAGATTTCCCTGCTCCATTTTTGCCCATGAGGGCTATTTTATCTTTTTCGTTGATGTTGAAAGTAATATCACTAAACAGGGTTCCACCATTGAACTCAACTGCCACATTATCGACTGAAATCATGCTCTTTTTTAAAATTAAGCTGCAAAGATACGGCGGAGTAATGAAGAATGTAGAATGAAGAATGTAGAATTTATCAAAAATCAATATAAGCACCTTATAATCAAATACTTATACTAATATTTGCATTAGTATTGAGATTAAATTCAAAATTGGTTGTGAAGACACTGTACAACGGCATAAATTTTATACTTTCAATAATTCCTGCCCGTACATTTCTATTACATCAGCCATTTCTTCAGTTACTTCACCAGTATACAGAAACCTCGAAATTTGTAGTAAAAAGGCATTATAATGCTCTTCGGCGGCTTCATCAAAGATTGATTTATACATTTTTGTGCACAGAACTAAGTGAAACTGTTCGTCTCTGATATCATAAATGACCATCGGAAGTAGCGGAGAATCGATATCAATATCAAAACAAAACAAGCATACTGGGAAATCGAGTAAACCCATGCCGTTGAGGTTATGAATCATGTCGGCATCAAAGAAATCATAGTATTTGAAATCATTTTTTACTCCCCTACTTTCCAAAATCTCGCTCAAAGTTCTTAGTTTTTCCACCATCGAATTTATCGGAATTCGAGTATTATTAAACTCTTCAAACGGAATCCAAGCGTCGGCTACCAAATCAAGGTATTGAAGCGTTGGTTTAGCTAAATCGAGTTTGTAATCAAAAAGCGGGTAACCTGGGGCAAAATAACCTGGGTAAAAAAAACGGAATCCGTTTTGCTTGCAAAATTCCATTTTCAGATACATTAAGTACTTTCCAAGACTATATTTTCGATATTCGGGGTCATAAAAACATGAAATTCCTGCCGTACTTTTTTCGCCTAAGTCCAGAAAACCTGCCGCAATTAGCCTGTTTTCATCATAAATATTTATCTCTACTGTATCATAAATTCGGAGCGAAGCACGTTCTTCTTGATGCCCATAAAGTAAGTTTTTGACCGATGGTGCAGCATCAAAAGACATGCTTTCTCGGTACTTTCTAAATAATTCTTCGTGCTGTTCGGTTGGATTGGATACCTGAATTTCGACTCGAAATTTGGCATTGAGTTTCTCAATTTTTTGTTGCGTCTTACTTTTTTCGTGGTTCAATAAATCTATTCTAAGCCAAATTGCTGAATAGATTTTATCATGAAAACGTAGGAAATTTGTCGTAAAAATAGATTGTCCCATTCTAAACCAACCATTGGCAAGGTAAACATCAAGTTCTTGTACAGTTAATGACTCTGGGTAATGTAATTCGACAAACATTCGTATTGGACTTGGTGAAATCAACGGCAAATTGGTAAAAAGAAGCACTAAAACCAAACGACGAACTTTTTTCCTTAAAAAAAACTTTTCTATGCAAACCTTCTATTCAAAATGGCCAAAAAATTCAAACAAATCGAACCCGAAATAAAAGATTTCATCGAAAAGCAACAACTCTTTTTTGTAGGGACTGCCATGACTACGGGCATCGTAAATGTTTCGCCCAAAGGTATGGACTCGTTCCGAGTACTTGGCCCTAATCGGGTAATGTGGCTCAACGTAACGGGCAGCGGCAATGAAACGGCTACGCATCTACAAGAAAATAACCGCATGACAATTATGTTTTGTGCTTTCGAGGGAAAGCCCTTGATTTTAAGGCTTTATGGAACGGCAAAAACTTATCACCAACGTGATGCTGAGTGGGCCGAATACATCAGTCTTTTCCCGAAATATACTGGTGCAAGACAAATTTTTGATGTAGCAGTCGAAACTGTACAAACTTCTTGTGGAATGGCTGTTCCGTTTATGGATTATCGCCACGAACGTGAAGAACTAAACCATTGGGCAGATAAACAAGGCGAAAAAGGAATCAATAAGTATTGGCAAAATAAAAATACTGTTAGTTTTGATGGCCATCCTACGGGGATATTTGAGTGATTTCTTTAAAAAATCGTAAAAATCGGTATCTTCAACTCCGTGGTACAATAAAAATTCAACGAGCATGAAACTTTTTTTTAAAAGAAATGTTTTGATAGTAAATATCGACTGATTAGTCAATCTATTAAATGGGTAAAGAAAAAAAAATACTTGATACGGCTTTAAAACTTTTCGTTGAATTTGGGTTTCATGGTACTCCTACCAGCAAAATTGCGAAAGAGGCTGGCGTAGCCAACGGAACACTTTTTCATTATTTTGCCACAAAAGAAACCCTCATTAAAGAACTTTATGTGAGTATCAAAAATGAATTAAATCAGATTTTAGCAACACAAGCCAACCCAAACGACAGCATAAAAGAGGCTTTTCGTAAGCTTTACTTTAGTACAATTAATTGGGCGTTGGTCAATCAAGATAAATTTTATTACATTCAGCAAGTGCATTTTTCGCCACATTTAGCTCAAATTCCTGCCGCAGTACTGCACGAACAAAGCAAAATGCACATCGCTTTCATTGAAAAAGCAAAAGTCAGTGGCGATGTAAAAATAATGCCAAATGAATTGCTCTATACACTCGTAAATAGTCAAATTATGGGAATTTACCAATATGTTCTAACTCAACCAATTGACCAACAACAAGACAACATCGAACAAGGATTCGAGATGATTTGGGATTTAATCGAACTGAAAAAATGAAAATAAAAGTAATTATTACAGGTGCAACAGGCATGGTCGGCGAAGGCGTACTTCACGAAGCACTCAATCGCTCAGAAATAGAATCGGTTTTGGTTATCGGCCGTAAACCATGCGGCGTTGTTCACCCAAAACTCAAGGAAATTATTCATACTGACTTCTATGATATTTCGCCGATTCTCAACGAAGTTTCAGGCTATAATGCCTGTTATTTTTGTTTAGGAGTCTCGTCGGTAGGTATGAAAGAGGCTGAGTATTTCAAACTTACCCATACACTTACGCTTAATTTCGCGAAGAAACTCAGTTCAGTAAATCTTGATATGACATTTTGCTATATTTCTGGTTCAGCAACCGACAGCACCGAACAAGGTAAAAGCATGTGGGCAAGAGTAAAAGGCAAAACCGAAAATGATTTAATGAAGCTACCTTTTAAGGCAGTTTACAATTTCCGCCCAGCTTTTATGTTGCCCACCAAAGGGCTGAAAAATACACTCTCATTTTATAAATATATTTCATGGATGTATCCAGTCGGGCGAAAATTTTTTCCAAATTATTTTAGTACCTTAGCTGAACTCGGCCAAGCCATGATAAACACCTCAATTAAAGGTTATTCCAAGCAAATCTTAGAGGTAGAAGATATTTTGGTGATGAGTAGGTAAGTGATTTTCTGCCCAATAACGTACAATTTCAAACTAACAAAATATAAAAACGAATGAAAATTGACTTTAAAATAAACGGTAAACCAACGAGTATCGACGTTGACCCTGCCATGCCTTTGCTTTGGGTTGTCAGAGACGAACTCAAGCTTACGGCTACAAAATTTGGCTGCGGAATGGCCATGTGCGGAGCGTGTACGCTGCATATTGATGGCGAAGCAACTCGCTCATGTTCTGTACCTGTTGAGAGTATTGCAGGAAAAAACATCACGACCCTCGAAGGACTTTCGGAAAGTGCTGAAAACCTCCATCCCATCCAACAAGCTTGGATAGAAGAACAAGTGCCACAATGTGGTTATTGCCAGTCGGGATTTATGATGGCCGCCGCCAAGTTATTAGAAGAAAAACCAAATCCGAGTGATGATGATATAAAAAATGGCATCACTAATATTTGCCGTTGCGGAACTCACCCACGTATCATCAAAGCCATAAAAAGAGCAGCCGAAATCAACAACCAAAACCACTAATAGCTATGTCAACAGAAAAAAAATCTTTCTCTCGTAGAAAATTCTTACAAAGAGGAGCAATAGTTTTTGGCGGAACTGTTGTTGCCAGTTATCTGGGTTGCTCACCATTGAGACGTTTTACCGCTCAAAAAGCTGAGAGCATGGACTTACCTGCCATGATGAGTTCGCTTCAACCTGATTTTTGGTTTGAAGTTTTACCCGATAATACAATTTCGTTAAAATCTCCCAAAATAGAAATCGGACAAGGCGTTTTTACAGGCCTTGCCATGCTTGCTGCGGAAGAATTAGATGTGCCTTATGAGCAAATAAAAGTTGAGCACGCCAACACTAAAAGTGGCTTAATCGACGAAATGAACACAGGCGGAAGTAGCTCAACAGCAAGCCTTTATGAGCCAATCAGAGAAGTAGCGGCCACCATGCGAGAAATGCTGAAAGAAGCAGCCGCTAAAAAATGGGGCGTAAAAGCCAGCGAAATTAACACTGAAAATGGCACATTACTTTCGGGTAATAACAAAATTACTTATGCCGAAATAGCCAAAGAAAACAAAAACTGGGATATTCCGAAAACACCTAAACTAAGACCAAAATCAGCATTTAAAGTAGTTGGAAAATCGGTAAAACGTACTGATTTGAAAGCGAAAGTAATGGGAACGGCCAAATATACGCTCGATAGCGAGTTACCCGATATGCTTTATGCGGTTCTGCTACAATCGCCATATTTAGACGGAACAATCAAAACACTCGATACAAAAGAAGCTGAAAAATCGACAGGCGTTGTAAAAGTTGTTCGAGAGGGTGAACTTGTAGCGGTTGTGGCCAAGACTTTCTATGCCGCAGATAGTGCTTTCAAGAAAATAAATGTCGAGTGGAATACGCCAAATAAAGTTCAGCAAGCCGATTTGATAAAATTTGTAACGGTTGGCAATGGCAAGGAAGTAAATATTCAGAAAGAAGGCAATGCAAAAAGTATCATTGAAGACAATAAAGCAACAGTTTTCAAGCAAGAATACCGCACGCCAATGGCAGCTCATGCCCAAATGGAAGTAAATGCGGCCATTGCTCATGTAGAAGCAGATAAAGCACTTATCATTGCTGGAACTCAAGGTCCGAAAATTGTTATTGATACCGTTTCTAAAGCACTCAACCTCGACAAAGATAAAATCGAAGTACAAACACCACTCGTAGGTGGAGGTTTCGGGCGAAAAGCAGTAAAAGGGCTTTATGTTGAAGCGGCTTTGATTTCTAAAGCTGTGGGCAAACCTGTAAAACTGTATAATTCGCGTCAGCAAGAATTTCAAAATAGCTTGTATAGGCCAAACACGCACCACGTTTTGCAAGCAAAAATTGGTCAAAATGGCGAAATTGAAGCCATCACACACGACCAAGCCACGCCCGATATGCTCAAGAACTTGATGGGAACTGGCCTACCTAATAAAATCTTGGGAGCAGATTTTATTTCGGCAGGTCATGGGGCAAGTCTGATGTATAATTTCAAAAATAAATCGGTTTCGGTTTGGAACGCCGAAGTACCAATTCCGATTGGAATTTGGCGAGGCGTTGGAATGTTTCCGAATGCCTTTGCCATTGAAAGTTTTATGAATGAGTTGGCACATCAAACGAAGAAAGACCCAATTGCTTTCAGAATTGGATTGCTACAAAATGATGATAAGATAAGCGTTCGTAGTAAGAAAGTTCTGGAAACCCTCATCGAAAAAAGCGGTTGGAAAACACCAAAAGCCGAAGGTATTGGCCGAGGAGTTGCTATTGGAAATGACAGAAAATCAATTGCTGCAACGGCCATAGAATTAGCAATCGTAGAAGAAAAAATTGTTGTAAAAAAAGTTACACAAGTGTTAGACTGCGGAATAAGCATTAATCCTGAGGGTATCAAACAGCAAATGGAAGGAGCTACCATGATGGGAATCGGGGCAGCACTTTATGAAGAAGCAACGGTGAAAGATGGACAAATAGAACAAGCATATTTTAGCCAATATCCGATGGTTTCGCTGACTGATGTTCCTGAAATCCAGTGCTTTATTCTCGAAGGTGACGATATTCCTTATGGTGTTGGCGAACCTCCTCTCGCTCCTATCGCTCCAGCTATTGCAGGAGCAGTTTTAGACTTAACAGGCAAAGCGATACGTTCATTACCAATCAAACTAAGCTGAGGTAGTCGCTTAACAATAGATGGTTGTCGATAGTTTATTCTGCTTAATATAAAGCCCATAAAATCTTATTTGGGATTTGCACAGAAAAAGGTTATTTTGCATTGCAAAATAACCTTTTTCGTGTTTTAAAACTCCCTCTATTCAACCCCAATGAAAAAAACTAAAATAAGCATTTTTGTGCTACTACTCTTTGTGCTTAATGGTTTTGCACAACAAACCAAAAGTAAAATCATTGCCAAAGATGCTACCCTTACCAAACTCTCAGGCGAATATGCCTTTACTGAAGGCCCAGCCGCCGATAAAGAAGGCAATGTTTTCTTTACAGACCAACCTAATGATAAAATCTATAAATGGTCGGCAGCTGATAATTCAATTTCAGTTTATATGAATAAAACTGGTCGCTCAAATGGACTTTACTTCGACCATGACGGAAACCTTCTTTCGTGTGCCGATTTAGAAAACCAGCTCATAAGTATTGACATAAATCAGAAAATAACGGTTTTGGTCAATGATTTTGAAGGCAAAAAATTCAATGGGCCAAACGACCTCTGGATTGCTCCAAATGGTGGTATATATTTCACTGACCCTTTCTACAAACGACCTTATTGGAAGCATACTGAAATGGAATTGCCCGAAAAACGAGTGTATTACCTTTCTCCCGATAAAAAAACGGTAACAATTGCTGCTCGTGAATTTGTAGCACCCAACGGAATTATTGGGACTCCCGATGGCAAAACTTTATATGTAGCTGACATCGGCGACCGAAAAACATATTCATACCCCATCAACCCTGATGGTACTTTGGGCGAGCGTAAATTATTTGCCCCAATGGGTTCAGATGGAATGACGATTGATAAAAAAGGCAATGTATATGTAACAGGAAAAGGCGTAACTGTTTTCGATAAAAACGGCACTCAAATTGAGCAAATTGAAACAAAAGAACCTTGGACTGCCAATGTAACTTTTGGCGGTAAAGACCGTAAAACGCTTTTTATAACTGCTTCAAAGGCCGTTTATACACTTAAAATGAAAGTGAAAGGTATTTAAAAACCATTAGTTTTCAGTAAACAGTCGCACCGCAACGGCGGACCGTGGATGCCCCCTTATCAAAATCACTTTTAATAATCTATCCAAAAATTCATGGAATCTTCTAATATTTCTCGTAGAAATCTAATAAAATCAACTCTGGCAACGGGTGCTGGTTTGGCACTTGGCTTAGAAAATGCCTCGGCTCAAGCACCAAAAACAGCTAAACATAATTTTAGTTATTGCTTGAATACAAGTACAATTATGAAGCAAAACATCGGCTTGATGGCAGAACTTGATGTAGCTGCCAAAGCTGGTTATTCAGGTATTGAAATTTGGGTGCGAACCCTTGAAACTTTTGCAAAAGGCGGGGGAAACTTGAAAGACGTTCGCAAAAAAGCACAAGACTTAGGACTAACTATCGAAGATGCGATTGGTTTTGCCAGTTGGATTGTTGACGACCCTAATCAAAGAGCAAAAGCTCTCGAGCAAACAAAACGAGAAATGGGAATGTTGGCCGAAATTGGTTGCAAACGCATTGCAGCTCCACCCTTTGGAGCTACCAATATTGCTGGCATTAATTTACGTAATGCCGCCGCTCGCTACAAACAAATGCTCGATTTAGGCGATGAAATGGGCGTTCTTCCGCAACTCGAAATGTGGGGATTCTCGGCTAATCTACATCTTTTTGGTGAAGCACTCTTTGTGGCGGCCGAAAGTGGACACCCGAAAGCAGTGGTGCTATCAGATGTTTATCATTTATATAAAGGTGGCTCGGAATTTAATGCCTTGAAGATGCTCAACGGACAATGTATGCAAATGTTTCATGTAAATGATTATCCAGCCAATGTTTCAAGAGAAAAAATCAATGATAGCTACCGAGTTTTCCCAGGCGATGGCATTGCTCCGCTCACGCCAATTTTTCAGATGTTGAATGAAAAAAATGTACCGATTGTACTTTCTTTAGAACTTTTCAACGAAGATTATTGGAAAATGCCCGCCCTCGAAGCAGCTAAAGTGGGTTTCGAGAAAATGAAAGCGTCGGTTGAGAAAGCGGTGGGGGCTTGATTCTCTTATTTGAATTATAATTCTTCTTTTACATTGGTCGGGATTACAAATCCCGACCAATGATTTTTAGTTACAAAACATATATATTTAATTTGCTGTTTTTGATACAATTGGCACAAAAAGTGATATAGATTTTTGTAAACAACACTTTCAAACATTGAAAATATCATTTTGCACCACAGTTATGAACCGCTTGCATCATCTGCAAGAAACCCTACCGAAAAACCTTCAAGATTGTGCAACAAACAATAACATTGAATTTGTAATCTTAGACTATAATTCAAGCGATGGTTTGGAGAACTGGATGAGAAACAATTTTCACTCTTTTTCGTCTAAAGTCAACTATTATAAAACCAGCGAGCCTTCTTATTATAATCGAAGCCACTCTCGAAATATGGCTTTCAGATTAGCTTCTGGCGACATTGTTTGCAACTTAGATGCTGATAATTACTCTGGAAAAGGCTTTGCTGAATATATTGAAGACGTTTTTAAACATAATCAGTCAATTTTTGTTGTGCCACAAGATGAAAACCTTAGTGATACTTTTGGTAAAATTTGCATGACTAAAACAGATTTTATGCAAATTAGAGGCTACGACGAAGCCATCAAAGGCTACGGATTTGAGGACAACGACATTAAAAATCGCTTACTGAATTTAGGGCGAACTCAAATAGGGTTTAAGCAAAAGGAATTCTTAGAAGCCATTAGCCACTCCGAAGAAGAACGAATCAAAAATGAATTTACATATAATCATTTGTACGCTCTTTTCGTAGAAAAAATCAATCATCAGAAAACTAAAATTATATTTATTTATAAAGATTTGACCTACGAATCGGCTATTATTGCTGACAGTATTTATACTCAATTTGAAAATCAAGATTATTTTGTTAAATCGCTTGAAGTGTTAAACAGATACTTTATTGTCGAAAAAACCATAGAAAAAGGCATATCTAATGCTAATTTAATAAAAAATGCCCATCTTATTGAGAAAAAAGAAATACTTATATCGGTTATCAATTTCTATTCGCAGCTTACCAATAAGTTGAGGTTCATGGACAATTTCCATAACAAACGAATTATTGTCAATACCGAAAGTTTTGGAAATGGTATAGTTATTAAAAACTTCAACAACGCCAAACCCATCATATTAGCATGAAACATCTTTTTCAAAATAATCAACTGGAAGGCTTAACGCTGTTTTGCAACAAAACCAATTGGAAGGACATACTCCATGCCGTCAGGGAGCAAATATCACCTTCTCAATTTTTCTTTTTTTTCGATTCCGAAAGAGGATATAATATAAAAATATTTTTTAACTATTTAAATGCGGTACAACTTAAATCAATCGAAGATTTTCTGAGTGATTTACCAAAAACACAAGCCATAATTGCAAACGACCCATTGTTTGAAAATGCTCCCGAAAACACATTGCATCGAATTCAATTGATTCCAAAATCTTTTGAAATTTCTTACGAAGATGAGCTTACTGATGAGTTTTTTGTTGCTTTTCTATGTCAAACAAGCAATATTATCATTGAAGGTTTAGATTACAACGACTTTTTTATTCATGAAAAAAATAGATTAAATTTTGCCATTCAGCTTGTATTTATGGCGTTAGTTCGAGCTGATAAATATGCGATTACACAAAATCTAAATTCGGTTTATGATTTTAGTATGAATATGACCGATAATCAATCTCCTTTGATTGTTTTTTTTAAGGAAGTACAGCAAATAGAAACAGAAGAGAAAATTGAAACTTGGGTAATGGATTGGATTAATATTTCCGCAGTTTTTTTGCAAAAAAGCAAGTTTCAGACCTTGGTAGAAAGTATCTGTCTGATGCTCGAAATCGCTGGTTTTTCATCGCAGTTACTGCTAATTTCGCAGTATGTTCTGAATAAAAGCAATGAATCAGAGCCTATCGGCGTAGAAATCTAATATTTTTGTTCGATAAATGTACTCATATTTTGCCTGAATTAGACTCACACGCACCCTATCTACATTGTTTTTAGCAAGCGTATATTCCAACGAACTCAAATTACCTTCTTCAAATTTTTTCTTAGTGAGGTCAAAAGCCGCTTCGAGGGCAAGCAATTGTTTATTTGTTAAGCCATATTTCCGATAAGCGGTTTGCATATTCTTATATGCCAATTCAATAGTATTTTTGAGTTGTGTTTGTGTATCGTTCAACTCATTTTCTGCCTTTAACTTTGCCAAATTTGCTTGTTGAATTTTAATTTTTGAATCCAAAGCATTGAAGATTGGTACTTTGAGGCTAAGTCCTAAAATAGTACTAAAATTATAACCCAACTGATTGGCATAACCTAACTTTTGAAAAACTCCGCTTGGAATCTCTACTAATCTTATGATATTTTGTTTCTGACCATTCGATAAAACATAATCATTTGTTTTATTCTCTACAAACTTTGATGGTTTTCCATCAGGAATAAAGCGTTGGTCGGGTGCTGTACTCGAATAATTTGTACCAATATTAAAGTTGCCCATAAGCGTTGGTTTGTTGCTTGCAGCAGCGAGGTCGATACCCACTTTTGAAATTTTTACCCTTGTTTTGGCAATATCTACTACTGATTGTGTGCTATTTGCCCCTTGAACAATACTATTAAGTGGAAAATTATAGGCTTCAATTTTTGGCGGAATAATTCCTTTTGAATCCAGTTCAATCGTTGCTTTGTTTTCGTTCATTACTTGCAATAATACTGTTTTAGCATAATCTAAGGCACTTTCGGTGGTAGCAATGCCTAATTCTTCGCCAGCAATTTGTGCCTGCAAATCAAGTAAAACTGCCTTTGAAGCCATTCCTTCTTTCAAGAGGGTTTCTATTCTTTTAAGTTGAAATTTAGTGTTTTCAAATTGCTTATTTGTTATCTCCAATTGCTCCTTTGCATTTAATACTTGAAAAAAAGCTTCGATTACCTTGAGTTTGATGGCTTCTTCAGTTGCCAGCAATCCTTGTTCTGCTGTCTCTTTTTCCAATTCATTTAATCTAATCGTATTTTTCAAAGCTCCTCCTGCAAAAACCATCACCGATGAATTTAAACCCCAGTTTTGATAACTCGTATTCCGGTTGATAATTGAATTGGTGAAAGGGTCAATGACTCGCCCAGAGCCATAATTTTGAGATAACGAACCATTTACACTTGGATATTGACCATATTTTGCACCTAAAAGTCTATTACTGTTTTCTTGAATCTGGTATTTATCTTTTTTTACTTGAAGGTTATTGGCAATTGCTTTACTCATACATTCTTGCAAAGTCAATGCTTTCAATAATTGTGAAAACCCTTGAATTGTGGAGAAGAATAATATAATTATTATTGAGAATTTAACCATAAAAACACTAAAATAGAGAGTCGAATTATTCGAAAACCAACGGATAAGATAGCGTCACAGAATTGCTTATTTTGTAAGTTTTATGCAAAAACCGTACCACTTAATAAATTTTTTATCCTTTTTGATATATATCAAAAAGATAATACTTAAGTATTTTTTAGTTAATGTTAGTAATATATTTGTAGAAGTAATTTCTTAGTCGTTATGCTATTGAGTGAGCCGATGACTGAGGTTTTTGAACCTTAAAAAACTAAAAAAATGAAATCATTAGACAATTTCGCATCATTCGAAATCACAAACATTGAAGAAGTAAAAGGTGGTACTTTCGGGCTTTTATCTTTGCTTACTACATGTGTTCCAAAACCAGTTTGTCAACCTGCACCAGTAGTTTGTCAGCCAAAGCCTTGTTATACTCCTCCTGCTCCATCATGCAATACAGGTGGATATCCAACTCCTTGTGCTCCAAAGCCAACTTGTACTACAGGCCTTTCGTTTTCATTTAGCTTCTCTTTCGGTGGTTGTAGATAATAAATTTACACTCGTATCCAGAAAGAATAAAAAAAGCCTTGAAATTCAAGGCTTTTTTTATTCTACACTTTGCCGTCTCATTCGGCTAAGAGTTTCCTGACTCATACCCAAAAAAGACGCTAAATGCCGCAACGATACACGTTGCAATATTTTGGGCGATTCTGCCATAAATAAATCATAGCGTTCTAAAGCACTCAGAGTTCTGAAAGAATTTAATGTATTAAGTTCATTCAAAAATAATACTTCGTATATTTTACGAACAAAAACATTGAATTCCAGAAACTTATCTAAAAGAGCGTCTATGCTTTTATACGACATAAAATAGCACGTTGTATCTTCTAAGGCCTGTATGTATTCTTCGGAGGGGATTTGGTTTAGATAACTTTTTGGCGAATATATATAGTTTTTTTCTGTCCGAAAAGAGGTTGTTATTTCTCTGTTTCTTTTGACGAAATACGTGCGACAGCACCCCTTTTCGATGATATAAATACCTTTACAAATATCTCCTTTCACTAAAAGATGCTCGTTTTTAGCAAATTCTAAAACTTTTAGTCTGGATAAAATCTCAGTCTGAATACAGGAATTAAGTAATTTAAATTCTTCAACAACATTAAAGGAATAATTCATAATTAGAGCAAATTTATCGTTGAACAGCTTTTCTGAATTGATACAAGATTTTGGCAGCAAGCGATTTATCTTCGGTAATAATATCGGCATTTGCCAACATTCCATTTCTGAAACTCAACTGTTTATTATACGTTGTTTTTAAACCTCTGGGCAGTTTTACTTTCACTAAATAGCTATTATCTTTTTCAGGAATCTGCGAAATAAACTCGACCACACCATCAATTGTACCGAATTCTTCGGAAGGATAGCTATTGAATCGTATGATTACTTTCTGACCAACCTTTACTTTTCCGAGGTTATCTTGTGCAATCTGAATCTGACCAATCGGAAGGTTGTTTTTCTTATTTCCTATATAAAAAACCTCTTGATTGGCTAAAACCACTTGATTTTCTTGAATATTGGTTTGAAACAGGATACTCCCCGACGACGACGCTGTGAGTATGTAAGTGTTTTTCCATTTATTGACGGCACTTACCAATGTTTTTAAACCTTCAAAAGAATAATTTTTTTGCTCAAATAGATTTTTATCAAGTTCGAGCAATTCTTTGGTTTTGGCACTTTGCTCGGCTTGGTTATTGATTATCTGCGACTCAATTTGCTTCAAAGCCAGTTGTTTTGATAGCATTCTGCTCTCTTCTTTTGATAAGTCATTGCTTGAAATAATTCCCTGACGGGCGAGTCGTTGTTGGGTAGCAAAGTCTTTTTCAGCCAGCATAAAATCTCTTTGGTAGATTTGGCGTTGCTCGTTGAGCTTTGAGGCTGAATATTTAGAATTCTGCAACTCTTTTTCAAGAATATCTTTCTTTTGGCTTCCAAAACCATTGGAAAGCATGGTTTGAAGCTGAATCGTTGATTGCTGAAACTGCTGAAAATCGGGTTGAAGCTCGCCAAGATTCGTGAAATTACTTTTTTGAAAAGAGCTTAGTTTTGAATATTTACCTTCCGAAACTTCTTTTTCTACTTCTTCTAATTGCCTTGAAAGAGCCAAAACTTCGTCATGGTTTGCAGTTGCTTCCAGGTAAGCCAAAATGTCGTTTGTTTGCACAACCGTATTTTCTTTGACAAATAATTTGGTGATTTTTCCAGTTGTTTTTGCCACAATTGCCTTGGGCATGTCATACGAAGTCAGTTTCAATGTGCCTTTGACAATATCAGGAAAACTAATAAAAAAAGTACCAGTAAACATCAAAAGAAAGAAAATTGAAAACAAAGCCGTGCCATTACGAATAAGCCAAGCGGGTTGGTAATTCATTATTTCTTGCACAGAATCGCTTCGGAGTTCTCTATAAACTTTGTCTTGTTTTTTTTTCATTTTTTGCAATCAATTTCCTAACTCTAACTGATTTTTCACTAACTCATAATAGCGTCCTTGTAGTTGTGTCAAGGTTTCGTGCGTGCCTATTTCTACGATTTGTCCTTGTTCGAGTACTATAATTTGGTCGGCATTCTTTACGGTACTTAATCTATGAGCTACAACCACAACGGTTTTTTCCTTAAAAAACTCTGTAAGATTTTCCATGATTACCTTCTCATTATTGGCATCAAGGGCGTTGGTTGCTTCATCAAAAAAGATATATTCTGGGTTTTTATAAACCGCTCTTGCTATCAATAATCGTTGTTTTTGCCCTTGGCTTAAGCCATTGCCTTCTGCACCAATTTTTGTGCTATATCCCAAAGGAAGGCTTTCGATAAAATCATTGATATTGGCCACATGAGCCGCATGATTGAGGCGGTATAAATCAACAAATTCTTCTCCTACGGCGATATTTCGAGCAATGGTGTCGGAAAATACAAATCCATCTTGTAAAACTGCTCCACAGCGGCTTCGCCAATAATTATGGTTGATACTATTTAGATAGGTGTTTCCAACGATGATTTGACCTTTACTTGGTTGATAAAATTTGAGCAAAAGTTTCAAAATCGTAGTTTTTCCACTACCACTCGAACCTACAATAGCGGTTGTTTTACCTTGCGGAATTGTGATATCAATATTTTCTAAAATGTTTCGGGTTGTGCCTGGATATTTGAATGATAAACCATTAAAAAACAACGATTTATTGATTGGAAGCTCGACTAATCTCTGCTTGCCAATAGGCTCTTCATCTTCTACTTTATGAATATCATTGAGTCGGGCAAGGCTCAGTTTGGCATCTTGATAATCTTGAATAAAATGAATAAATTGTTCGATAGGCCCATTTAACATCCCTAAAATATAACCAACCGATAGCATCATTCCGAGAGTCATTTCACCCTCAATTACGGAGCGAGCTGTGAGGTAGGTTATAAAAATATTTTTACCTTCATTGATAAACAACGCTCCTGCACTCTGTATTTGCGATAGCCCCAACCCTTTCATGTTTAGCCTAAACAACGAAGCTTGAATATTTTCCCAATCCCAACGTTTTTGTTGTTCGCTGTTGGTCAATTTTATTTCCTGAATACCATCAACGATTTGCAAAGTAGCTGTTTGACTTTTAGCGGCTGTTTCAAAACTTCGATTGTTAAGAATCTTTCTTTGTTTGAGAAATAGCCAAATCCAAGCAATATAGAGAAGGCTTCCAACCAAAAACATGGCAAATATTTTTAGGCTAAAAATACAAAGTACAATACTAAAAATGATAAAATTGAAAATGCCATAAATCGTACTGATGACGGTATTTGTAAGAAAACTTTCGATTTTTTCGTGGTCGCCTATTCGTTGTAGTAAATCGCCTTGAAATTTTGTATCAAAATACGAAATCGGTAAACGAAGCAACTTGATAAAAAAATCGGATAATATCGAAATATTGATTCTCGACCCAATATGCAGGAAAATCCAACCTCGAATAAATTCTACTACTGACCGCCCAAAATACAGCACAAACTGCCCAATGAGCACTAAATTAATAAAATTAAGGTTGCGAGTATTGATGCCAACATCAATAATTGATTGAGTAAGAAAAGGCAAAATCAACTGTAAAACTCCGCCCATGAGCAAGCCCCAAGCGATTTGAATCAGCAGGCTTTTGTAAGTAAATAAATAGCTAAATATATGCCCGAATGTGAGACTTGAATCTTGCTTTTCTTCGTCGTTAATAAAAAACTTGGGCGTAGCCTCAAACAACATCACGATGCCCGTCTGTTCGTTGGCATTGTTAACGCCGCTTGTCCAGTAGCTTTTAAACTCTTTGAAATCATATTCGACCAAGCCAATACCAGGGTCGGCAACAAAAACTTTGTCTTTTTTAATGGCATAAACCACCACAAAATGATTTTGCTTCCAGTGAGCAATAAATGGCATTGGGGCATCTGAAATAAGTTTTTCAAAAGAAATTTTGGCAACCAAAGTGCGGAAACCTATTTGTTCGGCAGCCATTCCTATACCCGCCATAGACACCCCTTCTTTATTTATTCCACTTTTTTCACGCAGGGTTTGCAAAGAATAATTTTTGCCAAAGTGTTTGGCAATCATTCGTAAACAAGTAGGGCCACAATCCATCGTATCGAATTGCTTGAAAAAAGGAAAACTTTTCATAAATGAGATGTGAGCAAAAGCCGCTCCTCAACTTAAATGATTCAATAGCAAATCAAGGAGACTTAATAACAATGATGTATATTTAAGATAGGACAAATATTATACCACTAATTTAAGTCAGATACGTAAATTAGGTTTTCGAGAGGTTCAAAGTTGCATTTTCTTGACGAAATTATAAATTTATTTACTATGACAAAAATGCACAAAAAATATTCTAATCCCCAAAGTAAATCATCTTTTACCTTGTTGGTTATTATAGATTTTGACAAACTAACCATACATTATGAAATCATTTCTTGCACTAATCCACCCAATAATATTACTTTTCAAGGGTTTTTGTCCGTATATTTATTAAATAACTTTTTTTCATTTATATTGACATAGTTGATTCTAAGCTTTCAAAAACACTATGTCTATAAAAGTTGCCATTTCGCACAAAACAGCCTATAAATTTGATAGGAGTGTTAGTCTTTCACCGCATATTTTTCGTCTGCGGCCTGCCGCTCATTCTCGAACAAACATTGAGGGATATTCATTTAAGGTTCTTCCCGAAAATCATTTTATTAACTGGCAACAAGACCCTTTCGGCAATTTCCAAGCAAGGGTAGTTTTTCCCGAAAAAACGACCGAATTACGCATAGAAGTAGAAGTCATTGCTCGTTTACAAGTTATTAACCCTTTTGACTTTTTTGTTGAAGAATATGCCGAGAAGTTTCCTTTCAACTACGAAACCACGCTTCAAAAAGAGCTTGTACCTTATTTGGAGAAAAAAGATATTGGCGAAAAAACACAACATTTTATCGACCAAATGTCTATTCAGAAAGGCATCAATACCGTCGATTTTCTGGTATATGCGAATCAGCAAGTTTATAACGCCCTCAAATACAATATACGTTTAGAAACTGGCGTACAAAACTGCGAAGAAACGCTCACACTTGGAAGCGGCTCTTGTAGAGACTTTGCTTGGCTTTTGGTGCAGGTTTTACGTAGTTTCGGACTGGCCACTCGTTTTGTTTCGGGTTATTTAGTCCAACTCACTCCCGACATAAAATCGCTCGATGGCCCATCTGGCCCCGAAAAAGATTTTACTGATTTACACGCTTGGGTAGAAACTTACGTGCCAGGTGCTGGTTGGATTGGCCTCGACCCAACTTCGGGGCTTTTTGCCAGTGAAGGACATATCCCGCTCAGTTGCACACCCGATTATGCGAGTGCCGCACCAGTAACTGGTGCAACTGATATTTGCGAAGTAAGTTTTGAATTTGATAACAGTGTTTTCAGAATTCATGAAAATCCACGAGTAACCAAACCTTACACCGAACAACAATGGAATAAAGTAATGGAGGTGGGAAATGTCGTTGAAAAAGACCTCATCGAGGGTGA
The DNA here is from genome assembly GCA_027488335.1 of Cytophagaceae bacterium. Classification (GTDB taxonomy): domain Bacteria; phylum Bacteroidota; class Bacteroidia; order Cytophagales; family Spirosomataceae; genus Emticicia. The sequence continues at coordinate 17,955 of JAIYBU010000071.1, read as the reverse complement.
CGTTCGATTGACAATGGGCGGAGAGCCAACGTTCGTTTCAATTGATGATTTTGAATCGCCCGAGTGGAATTCAACTGCCGACGGCCCTCTCAAGCGAAAACTGGCTTACGATTTAGCCCTTCGTCTCAAAAAACGCTTTGCTCATGGCGGTTTGCTACACTTCGGACAAGGAAAATGGTATCCAGGCGAGTTATTTCCACGCTGGCAATATGCACTTTACTGGAGAAAAGATGGCCTCCCGATTTGGAAAAACGATGATTTAGTAGCCAAAGAAGGTGAAACGAAATATACATTCCACGATGCCGAACGCTTTGCAATTGAGCTTACAAAATATTTAGGTATCGACCCAAAAAACCTCATGCCAACTTATGAAGACCCTATTTACTGGGCTTTAGAAGAAGGCAAATTACCCGTAAATATCGACCCGCTGGCAGTTAATCTGAAAGATTCTATTCAGCGACACACACTGGCAAAATTGCTCGAAAAAGGCTTAAATAATCCTTCTGGATTTGTTTTACCCATAAAATGGGCACACGAAGCTGGCCATTGGACGAGTTGTGTGTGGGAGTTCCGCCGTCAGCAATGTTATTTGATTCCAGGAAATTCTCCAATCGGTTTACGTTTACCACTGGAATCGTTACCAAAAACATCCAAACTCAAACGTGAACATCCAGTTGAGCGAAGTTTGTTTGAAGAATTACCTCCTTTGGGCGATTTCAATCAGTCGCTCGAAGAGCGATACGGGACAGCTTCACCGAATTATACAGCCCCAAAACAGAAAGTTTCGGATGAAGCAGGCGAGAAAGAAAATTCAGAAGATGCTTCGTTGCTTTTTGAAGTGGATACCTTTTCAACGGCTTTATGCGTAGAAGAACGTGACGGCATCATTTACGTTTTTCTCCCCCCTACTGATTACCTCGAAACGTATCTTGATATGGTGGCGTCAGTAGAAAAAACTGCCGAAAAACTTCTAATACCAGTCAGAATTGAAGGTTATACACCAAAAGCTGACTACCGCATCGAAAAAATGATGGTAACGCCCGACCCAGGTGTAATCGAAGTAAACGTACATCCAGCCCAATCGTGGCAAGAAATTGTCGATAATACAACTGCACTCTACGAAGAAGCTTTTTTTGCTCGTTTGGGTACAGAAAAATTCATGGTTGATGGCCGCCATACAGGCACTGGAGGTGGAAACCATGTAACAATTGGAGCTTCAAAGCCCGAAGATAGTCCATTGCTTCGCCGACCAGATTTACTACGAAGTCTGATTACCTATTGGCAACATCACCCAGCATTGAGCTATCTTTTTGCAGGGCCATTTATAGGGCCAACGAGCCAAGCCCCACGCATTGATGAAGGCAGAGACGAACGACTTTACGAGATGGAAATTGCTTTTGAGCAAATTCCCGAAGATAAAGAAGTACCATTTTGGATGGTTGACCGTATTTTCAGAAATTTATTGACTGATATTACAGGCAATACCCACCGAACAGAGTTTTGTATTGATAAATTATACTCACCCGATTCGCCAACGGGTCGTTTAGGGATTTTGGAATTAAGAGCATTCGATATGCCACCTCACAAACATATGAATTTGGTGCAAAACCTTTTGGTGCGTGCGTTGGTAGCGAAATTTTGGAAGAAACCTTACAAGAAGAAACTCATTAGATGGGGAACTGAATTACACGATAAATTTTTACTACCGCATTTTGCGTATCTCGATATGATTGATGTCGTAAACGACTTAAAAGATAGCGGCTATGATTTTGACATTTCGTGGTTCGACCCGTTTTTTGAGTTCCGTTTTCCGCATCATGGGGGAATTACGGTCGATAATATTCAACTCGAAATTCGTCTCGGAATTGAGCCGTGGCACGTTTTGGGCGAAGAATTATCCAACTCGGGAACAGCTCGTTTTGTTGATTCCTCCCTTGAACGATTACAAGTGAAAATCTCAGGAATTGTTCCAGAACGCCATATTTTACTCTGCAAAGGGTGTCGAATCCCGTTGAGAAGTACAGGAACAAAAGGCGAATATGTGGCAGGAATAAGATATAAAGCGTGGAATCCACCTTCGGCATTGCACCCGAATGTGGGCGTTGATGCACCTTTGGTTTTTGATATTGTAGATACTTGGAATAACCGAATAATCGGTGGCTGCACGTATTTTGTAACTCACCCAGGAGGGAGAAGTTTTGATACTTATCCTGTGAATAGCTACGAAGCCGAATCTCGCAAAATCAGTCGTTTCTGGGATTTTGGACATACCCCTTCGAGTACGATTGAACAAACTGCTCCTGTATTCGATACACCAACGGTTTCGAGATTTGTGGCTCAAACAAAAACTGACCTCAAGCCCGATACACCGATAGAGTTAATAAATCCAGAATACCCAAATACGCTGGATTTAAGGCATTTTTGGAAAGCTAAGAAATAGCTATTTTTAATATCCCGCAGAAATAACGCAGAAAAGAATTGATAACTTCTTCGTCTTTCTGCAAGGCCTGCGGGTGTAAAAATATGAAATAGATTTACTAAGTACCATTACTCAAAAGCACAACTAAGTATGGTATTTGTTTAATTCAAGAATTTATTGGTTTTTTCCACTTAAAAAGTATTAATTTGTGAATGACCTTTAAAAGTATTAAATGACTGAAAATTTATCTTTGAGCCTACTCAATTCATATAAAAAAACAATCAATTCCTATGATGAAGTTATTGACCAGAATGGTCAAGTAAAACCTCATTGGCAAAGACTTTTCGACACTTTGGAGTCGATTGGCATGGAAGAATTGGAGCTTCGTAACCAAGAAATTATTGATAAACTCAAAGAAAACGGCGTAACTTATAATGTTTATAATGCGGATAACGGTGGAAATCGTGCGTGGAAACTCGACCCAATTCCGTTTTTAATTCATCAGAAAGAATGGCAAACCATTGAAAAGGGAATCAAACAACGAGCGAATTTACTCGATTTGATTCTGAAAGATATTTATGGCCCACAATTATTGATTAAAAAAAATATTATTCCAGCCGAATTGGTTTTTGATAATTCGGGTTTTCTGCAACCTTGTTTTGATGTCAAGCAAAAACTTCAAAACCAATTATTAATTTATGCGTGTGATATAGCTCGTGGGCCAGATGGCAAAATGTGGTTGCTTGATAATCGTACCCAATCGCCTTCGGGTTCGGGATACGCACTCGAAAACCGCACCGTAATGGCAAAGGTTTTTCCTGAACTCAACAAAAATATTTACAGAAATAGGCTTTCGCCTTATTTTAACCATTTACAGCAAACAGTAGCTACGTTGGGAAATCTTTCCAACGAAAACCCTAACGTTGTTTACTTAACCCCTGGTGCAGGTAATGAAACTTATTTCGAGCATGTTTATTTATCATCCTATTTAGGTTATACGCTCGTTCAAGGCAATGATTTATTGGTCAGAGATGGCTTTGTGTGGCTAAAATCTATTGACGGTTTGGAGCGTGTCGATGTCATTATCAGACGTGTGGATGATGAATGGTGCGACCCACTCGAACTTCGACAGAATTCACTTTTGGGAGTTCCAGGTTTACTACAGGTCATGCGAATGGGCAATGTGGCTGTCATAAATCCGCCAGGTGTAAGTGTTGTCGAAAACTACGGTATGATGGCTTTTATGCAAAATGCTTGTAAATTTTTACTCGACGAGCCATTACAGATGAATTCGGTAGCTACTTGGTGGTGCGGACAAGCCAAAGAGCTGAACTTCGTATTAAGCAATTTGCACCGACTCATTATCAAAAAAGCCAATCGAAAACAAGGATTTAAGTCGCTTTATGGGCGACAAATGAGCAAAGAAGAGTTAGAAAAGCTTCGTCAGATGATTCTGAAAAGCCCAAAAGATTTTGTGGCTCAAGAAGAAGTAAGTCTTTCGACAACTCCTTCATTTATTGATGGTAAATTAGTACCACGTTTTGCCGCAATCCGTACATTTTTAGTGTCAGATGGCCATGATTATAAAGTCATGCAAGGTGGACTTACCCGCAGTTCACCCGTAAAAGATAAGTTTGTCATCTCGAATCAACTGGGTGGTTTATCAAAAGATACTTGGATAGTTACCGATACCCCGACCGAACATTACGAACGCATAGTTGTCCGTAAAAATACTAATAATCAGCAAAATAACTCACTGACGAGTAGAAATGCTGAGAATTTATTTTGGGTAGGACGTTTGTTTGAACGAACAATGGCCCTGACAAGTTTCTTGAAAATCGTGCTTGACCGCCTCAACGAAAACGTAAATGATAAAGGTAAAAAACAACAAGAATACTTGGTGGTTTTGTTTAAGTCAATCACGCACCTGACTTGGACTTACCCAGGATTTACGACAGAAGAAGATGATTCGATTTTTGAAAACCCCGAACCCGAATTGTTTAGTTTAATCAACGACCCCCGCAAAGTAGGGTCTGTAGCTTATGATATTCAGTCTTTTTTGCGTACATCGAATCAAGTCAGCGATAAATGGAATGCCGATACTCGTCGAATTTTAAACCTGATTGAAGATAACCTGCAATCGCTCAGAGATTCACACAGTATAAACCAAATTAGCCACAGTTTGGATAGACTTTATACTCGACTTTTTGCTTTTTATGGCAATATTTTTGAGACCTTACCACGTGACAGCGGTTTTTATTTACTTGAAGCAGGAAAAAACATTGAGCGAATTATATCGCTTGTATCGGTGCTTCGGTCGGCATTTAGCTTCAAAAATAATGATGAAGTAGAAACCGTTGTGATGGAAGCCGTTTTAGAAAACCACCATTTATTGGCACAGTATCGCCACATTTATAAATCACATTGGAGTTTGGTGGCAGTGCTAAATATGGTTTTTTTAGAAACAAATCTGCCCTATACTTTATCTTATTTGCTTGATGCTTTATCGAATTGTTTATCAAAATTGCCGAAAAATATTGATGCAAACCGCTTAAACATTGCCGAACGAACGGTTTTAGAAGCCAGCACGCTTGTAAAACTTTTTGATGCAGAAAATATGCTAAAAGCCGATGAAGACACGCATTATCGTACGGAACTTGATAAAACTTTAGAACAAGTTTATGACTTGATTTCAAACGTAACGAGTAACCTTGCAAGCCTTTATTTCAATCATTCGGTGATGCAACATTCGTTTTTAGATACCATTGAAAAAAGAAATTCAGATGAAATATAAGCTAAGGCATCAAACCCTCTATACTTATGTAAATCCTGTTGATAATTACCAAAGTGTGCTTTGTTTAGAACCCCTAACGCTGCCCACTCAACTATGCCACAACTTTGATTTAACGATTGAGCCACAGCCCACAAAAGTCTATTCTCGGAAAGATTTTTTTGGTAATACTCAGCACTATTTTTCTTTACACGAATCGCATAAGGTTTTGAAAGTCATTGCTTCGAGTAATATAGAAATTTTACCAAAAGCTCTATCTGCCATCAGCCCCATCACATGTGAAGAAGCAAAAGCAAAGTTTCAACAAGATAATGCTCTAAAAATTGAAGTTTTACAGTATCAGCTTCCAAGCCAGTTTATTAAATGGGACGATGAGGTAAAGGCATTTGCCGAGACTTGCCTTTCTCCCAATATTCCACTTTTTGAAGGTGTAAGTAAACTTTCTGCCAAGATTTTTCATGAATTTCAGTTCAAATCAGGTTTTACGAGTGTCAATACACCACTAAAAACAATTCTGAAAGAACGAAAGGGTGTTTGTCAAGATTTTTCACATTTGGCCATTGCTTGCTTACGAAGCGTTGGTTTAGCAGCTCGCTACGTGAGTGGCTATATCGAAACCATTCCACCCAAAGGGAAGCCTAAGTTGCAAGGCTCGGATGCGTCGCACGCTTGGATTTCGGTGTATATTCCTGAAATGGGTTGGTGCGAATTTGACCCAACTAATAACCTAATTCCGAGCGATAAACACATCATTACTGCTTATGGCCGAGATTATGCCGATGTTGCTCCACTCAAAGGAATTATTTTTAGTTCAGGTGAGCATAAAGTGGCCGTTGAAGTTGATGTGATTCGAGCGGAGTGAAACTATAAACCAATGATAGAAACCAAACGCCTAATGCTTCAACCTTTAACTTACGAACAGTTACTTAAATACAGTAATTTAGATGATTCTTTAGTAGAAGAACTAAACCTCGAAAAGTCTCCGAGAAATATCTCCCCCGAACTCCGTGAAGCTCTCGATTATGGCATTATTCCAAATGTAGCAGACGAAACCAAAAACTATCTTTTCTCTACACTCTGGACAATCATCTTGAAAGAAAGTAAAAAAATGGTGGGTGATGTATGCTTCAAAGGCGAACCCAACATTGATGGTGAAATAGAAATCAGTTACGGCACACACTATGCGTTTAGAAGAAAAGGCTACATGACAGAAGCCGTTGGCAGCATATTGAAATGGGCTAAAAAGCAACCAGAAGTTTTGAAAGTTTTGGCAAATACTGAGAAAAATAATCTTTCTTCTCAGCGAGTCCTTCGCAATAATGGTTTTTCACAAATTAATGAAATCGATGGGATTGTTTACTGGGAAATTAAAATAAATTAAATTCCGTGCCACGCACAATTAGGCATAGCACAGAATTTAAAACTTTACGAACGTTGCTCCCAAATCTGAACTAAATTAATAATCACTTGGGTAGCTTTTTCCATATCTTGCACCGAAACCCATTCGAGTTTTGAATGAAAGGCGTGTTCGCCCGCAAAAATATTCGGACATGGCAAACCCATAAACGATAATCTCGAACCATCCGTTCCGCCTCTAATGCTACGTTTTTCTGCTTTTAATCCAGCCTTTTCGATTGCTTCCAAAGCATAATCAACCACCTGCGGATGATTGACCAAAACCTCTTTCATATTACGGTATTGTTCAATCACTTTAATATCAACTGTTGAATTCGAGTAATTGATAAGTACTTGATTAACAATACTTTGTAAGAAACTTTCTTTTGCATGAAGCCCAGCTACCGTAAAATCACGAATAATAAAGTCGAGTTTTACAGACTCTTGAATCCCCGAAATTTGCGTTGGATGAATGAATCCTTCCATACCTTCCGTAGTTTCGGGCGAAAGCGAATCTTTGGGTAAAGCAGCCAAAATATCACCCGCAATTTTCATAGCATTTTCGAGTTTCCCTTTCGCAAAACCGGGATGTGTACTCACGCCATGAATTGTGAGACTCACGCCATCGGCCGAAAAAGTTTCATCTTCGAGTGTTCCGAGACTTTCCCCATCCATTGTATAGGCAAAATCAGCTCCAAGTTTCTCTAAATTTACTTTTTCAATGCCACGCCCCACTTCTTCATCGGGCGTAAACAATATCTTTACTGTTCCGTGCTTTATTTCGGGGTTTTGCATCAGATACTCAGCCGCTGCCATAATTTCGGCAACTCCTGCTTTATTATCAGCCCCCAACAAAGTAGTACCACTGGCTGTAATGATATCATTACCGATTTGCTCTTTCAAATCAGGATGCTCCGAAACTTTAATCACTTGCGTAGAGTCATCGGGCAAGATAATATCAGTACCCTCCCAATTAAAATGAACAAGTGGCTTCACACCAGCCCCACTACAATCGGGCGAAGTATCAACGTGTGAACAAAAACAAATCGTTGGTACATTCTTATTGGTATTACTCGGAATCGTGGCATAGACATAGCCCCATTCATCAAGATGAGCATCCGAGATACCTAAATCAAGTAATTCTTCCACCAACAATCTGCCCAAATCTTTTTGTTTTTCGGTCGAAGGATTTGAATCCGAATTTGGGTCTGATTGTGTATCAATTTGAACATACTTCAAAAAACGAGTACTGGCACTAAATAGCTGATTTTTTCTCATAAAATTTCAAGCATTGATGATTGAAGCTAAATCTGCTGGCGAATAATTAATATTTTTCAGAGTCTTGTCATCACCCTTTCTATAAACCAAAAATTTACCTTCTATTTCCTTATAATAAGACTCTGTTCCTTTTTCGGCGTAGTGCTTTATAGTAGCTTCGGCTTCTTCTACTGTATTACAAGCCTTACTCATATTAGAGCGTTGCACTTCATCAAACAAAGTTCTGAATTTTTCGCCCAAGCCAAACTCCAAAATAGCACCTGCTAATACATACTGAATATCGGCCAGTGCATCGGCTACTTCTACAATGTTATTATCATTAATTGCCTCTTGAAGTTCTTTTAATTCTTCGGCTATCAAAGCCACACGAAGGTCACAGCGTTGCTTAGCGGGAATTTGCGGTGTGTCTAAAATTGGGTGTTTGAAAGTGCGATGGAAATCGGCTACTTGATTGAGACAATCTAAATTTTGCATAATGTTAACAAGTCTGGTATATTTATAATATTTGAGTATTTTTTCGACAAAAAAATTCTTTTCTAATAGAAAACCCTGTACGCTAAGTATAAAGGTCTATTTTTAAGATTTTTTTTGCCGTAAAATAAATAAAGCGATATTAGCGTTTGCAAAGTTGAACAAATTTCAATAATATTGCTACGTAACTGAAGCCAAAAAATCAAAACCCATCAAATCATGAGCAAATTTTATAGAGTTCTTTCGGTAGTTTCATTGACTTTATCTGTTGCCCTTTGGTCATGCAGAGGTGACCAAGGACCTCAAGGCCCTGCTGGTCCTCAAGGTCCTGCTGGTACTAACGGTACTAACGGTACTAACGGTACTAACGGTACTAACGGAAAAGACGGTAACGCTAATGTAAAAGGTACAGAAGTTACTGTTAAAGTAGCAGACTGGAAAACCGTTGATGCAGCTGGTATAGGTACTGGAGCTACTGGTAAAACAGGTGCTTATTCGGTTACTGACGCTAACGTAAAGGCGACAATGTTTGTGATTGCTTTCGTTAAAGTTGGTACTCAATTTGTAGCCTTACCTCGTGTAATTATCAAAGAAACTGACGGTGCAACTGAGCAAGTAAACTTTGGGTATGAAACTGGTAAAGTAACGTTCTATTACAGTTCACAAACTGCGGCAATCGGTGGTATCAAAACTTACGCACCGCAAACTGACCTTACTTTCTCTTACGTAACTGTTGAGAAAACAGTTGGTCAAGCTATGCAAAACGAAGGTGTAAACCTTAGAAGCCGTGATGCTGTAATGACTTACTTACAAGAACACAAGTATTAATCGTAAACTACACAATTAAGTAAGTTACGAAACAAAAAAAGCCTTCCATTGGGAGGCTTTTTTGCATATTATTCGTTACTAAAGAAATATACATTTTATTTCATGAGACAACTTTTTGGAATTCTGCTTTTTTGGGTACTTTCAGCAAACTCATTTGCACAACTACTCAACGATAATGACTCTAAGCAACTGATTATCAAAGGCTTAGACAAACTTTATAATTACGAATTCAAAGAAGCAGAAAACTACTTTCATTCGGTAAAAATAAAATATCCAAAACATCCTGTTACACCTCTCTTGAATGCCTTGCAAGTACAATGGCAGAACCTGCCTATTGAGCAAAACCCTAAAGCACTGGCACAATATCTTGCCTTCCTCGAAAAATGTCAGCTCTCATCCGAAACACTTTTACAAGACCCTAACAGAAAAGCCGAAGCAATTTTCTTTCTAACAGCTTCACATGGATATATTGCATTGGTGCTGAACTATAAAAAAGAGCAAGTAAAAGCCGCCAACGAAGCCCGAAAAGCCTACGGGTACTTGAGAGATGGCAAACAATTAATCGAAAAAAATCCCGAATTTTTGTTTACATCGGGCTTATATAATTTTTATAGAGTACAATATCCAGAAACTCACCCAATTGTAAAACCAGTCATGCTTTTCTTTGAGAATGGTAATAAAAAACTTGGGGTTCAACAATTGGAGCAGGCTGTACAGAAATCAGTTTTTTCACGGATTGAGGCAGCGTTTTATCTGATGGGAATCTGCCTAAAATATGAATCAAACTATCCAAAAGCCTTAGTTTATTCTAATTGGCTACACGAACGCTATCCCAACAACTTAATTTATACGATGAGGCATACGGAAAGTTTACTAATGAATGGAAAAATGGATGATGCTCAGCCACTTATACAACAATTAAAACGCACTAACGATAAAGTATATCTTTTGGCGGGAACTGTATTTGAAGCATTAATCAACGAAAAATTCAAGAAAAACGATAAAACCGCCGCCGAACAATACGTGAGCGTACTGAAAATGCAACCTAATGACCGATATACCAATGATTATTATGCAATGGCTTATGCAGGTTTAGCTCGAATCGCTATACGTTCAGGCGATAAAAAACGTGCCCACGAATTATACAGTAAGTGTTTAGAGTATGCCGAATACAATTCGACTATAAACGAGGCTGAAAATTTTTTAAAATAGCTTTTTTGAATTAAATTTATCTATTATTTGTAGCGATTTTCGAGACAGAACAAACCGTTTTGATTAAAACCTACTTAAATTTTCTTGCATGAAACGAGCCTTTACTTTACTTTTTTTTATACAAAGTTTCATTGTAGTAGCCCAAAATTTTTCAGAAAATATTCCGAGCTTAGGCGATTCAAAAAACTTATTTCAACACGAACAAAAATTTAGAGATTGGCTCTTTAAGCAACCAAAAGGTACTCGTGGATGGAAATGGATGGCTCGCTACGAACACGAACTTCTACGGAGAATCGATACAACGGGCAGTATGCCCACGAGTGAAGTATTACTTAATACGGCTCAAAATTTAGATAATCTTAGGAAAAACAACGAAAATGCCCGTCAAAAAACTTCCTCATGGACTCCTGCGGGGCCTTATGGAAATTCAACTTTATTTGGTATTGGTCGAGTAAATTGTATTGCCTTTCATCCGAAAGATAGCTTAACTTTTTATATCGGTTTTGGGCAAGGCGGCATATGGAAAACAACTAATGGAGGAGAATCCTACTCACCGCTGGGCGATAACCTACCCATTCTCAGAGTCAGTGGAATCACACTTGACCCTAATAATCCCGAAATACTTTATATTTCACTCGCTGACTTTGCTTATATAGGTTATGACCTCTATACTGCCGACCGAAAACGTAATACTTACTACGGAATCGGTGTTTGGAAAAGTACAAATGGAGGCAAAACTTGGCAACAAACAGGACTAAAAAACCAACTTTCTGAAGGGCTAACCTCAATTACTCGTACAATTTGGGTCAATCCACAGAATTCTAAAGAAGTAATTGTGGTAGGCACAAAAGGTGTTTTTAAGTCATTTGATGGTGGAGATACGTGGTCGAACAAGGTCTTAGATAAAATGACATCTGCCCTTGTTCAGCACCCGACAAACTCCAATATACTTTTTGCCTCGGCAGTGTATGTGGCAAGTACCAAACAAGGCGAAGCAGGAATATGGAAGTCAGAAGATGCAGGAAATACTTGGAAAGCACTAACAACGGGTATCGGCAAAACGACCGTTCAGAGAGTAGAATTAGCTATTTCGCCAAGCAATCCAAACCTAATTTATGCCGTAAGCTGCGATAATAATAATGGCTTTGAGGGTTTCTATAAAAGCAGCGATAACGGTGAAACTTGGCAAAAATCAGTTTTTAGAGGAAATTTGCTTTCAACGTCTTATAATGCAACGGGCGGCCAAGGATTCTACGATTTATGTATCATGGTTCACCCGAATAAACCCCAAACGGTCTATGTAGGCGGCCTTATTCTGAACGAAACTACGGATGGAGGCAATACATGGCGACAAGCAACGGGCTACACAACTATTCATCCCGACCAGCACGCTTTTGGGTATAATCCGCTCAATAAAACGATTTATTTATGTAATGATGGTGGCGTATATGCCACTAAAGAAATCATTGCCAATACCTTTACAAATTTATCATGGAAATTTGTTTCTAAGGGAGTAAACGCTACCTCATGTTATCGTTTGGGGCTTTCATCGGATGGAACTAAAATTCTGACTGGAGCTCAAGACAATAATATGTTTTTGAGCCAAAGCGAAGGCTCTTGGACAAGCGAGTTTGATGGAGATGGCATGGAAGGAGCATTCAGCAAGAATTATATTTATGGTTCATCTCAATATGGTTTCATCTCTTTTTATAACCTAAACGATGCCAATAAACAACAAATAGCAGTTTTTCCGCCTGCGTCCAACAACGATATTGGCGAATGGACAACGCCATTCGTAATCAACGAAAAAAGTAATCAGCTAATAATAGCTGGGGGAAATATACACAAACTGGACATTGCCCAAGACAGAACCAAGCTCAATACTATCTCAAATTTTAAGATTTACGGAACAACTCGTTATCCACAAGTATCAACGGCCTTGGCGGTGCCGAAATCTGATGCAAATACCATCTACATTGCAAAAAAAGCTACTCCTCTACTCAAACAATCGGCCGAACTTTGGCGAACCATCAATAATGGTGAGTTTTGGGAGAACATCACCAATGATATTTATAAAGATTCGTATGTTACTTACCTAACCGTTGATGATAATTTCCCTGACCGTGTTTGGGCTACATTGAGCAATTTTGAGGAAGGAAAAAAGGTATTTTATTCGAGCAATGGCGGCAAGAATTGGGAGAATATCAGTTATAACTTACCTAATCTACCAGCCAATACGATAGTTTATCAGTCGGATAACGAAACCGATATCCTCTACGTGGGCATGGATATTGGCGTATATTATTTGGTAGAAGGTACAAAAGAATGGAAACCGTTGATGAGCAATTTACCAAACGTCATTGTGCATGAACTTGAGATAAACACAAATACCAAAAAGCTCTATGCTGCTACCTTTGGTCGAGGAATATGGATGACAGATTTATTGACCGAGAAATCGCCACAGAGCGAAGCCTTCTACGTAATGCGTGCGTCGGTTTACCCAAATCCCAATAATGGTGTATTTTCGCTCAAAACCGACTATAATAATATTGATAAAATTCAAATCATTGATATTTTAGGGCGGATATGCCACGAAGAAAATCTTCAGCCTAAAGCCTTAAAATTTGGCAAACGTTTTGAGATAACTAACTTACAATCAGGACTTTACTTTATCCGTCTAATATCAGGAAATCTGAGTAAAGCAATCAAGATGGTCATTGATTAGTGATAAACGCACACTTTTAATAAGTTTTTATGACAAACAAATCAGTATGGCTTTGTGATTGTAGTTATTTGAGTACAAGAACTATAAAATTCATGCAACAATTCTTTCAAATTCCTAACCAAATACAATGAGCAAGTGCTTAAAAAATTTGGAATAAAACTAAGTTTTCAAGATAAAATACTGTATTTACGCACGCATGAATACCCAAGACGCCATCGACTTAGTAACCATCGGCTAATTGACTAATTTTTATCCTGATTTCGATTATATAAAATACTTTCAATAAGCAAAAAGTGAGAAGTAGCGTAAAGTAAATAATAAATTCCGACTGGGTAGCTAAAGTTCCGATAAAACAGATTCAAGGCAAACCACAGGTTTGAAATAACTAATAAAAAAACACCCGCAAAACCCATATAGAATGCTTTTTTAGGAATTGGTCGAAAATAAGCCATCCAACAAAGTATCATCATTTGGGTTGAATAAACAAAACTTATCAGAAGAAGGCTATTGGGAGTAAGCGAGATTAAGAGTGATGCTAATCCGACGAAGAATAAAATCGTTAGGATGATGATTTTCCATTCTTTAATGACCAACGACAAAGCGGGTAAAACACTCCCTTCACTTCTAAAAATAGCAATAAACATAAATTGAGTGAGATAAAAACCCACTGTATTAATAAACATTAATAGTTGTTTATCAACAAAAAAAAGCAGAAGAACACCGCCCGTAATGGTAAAAAGTAGGGCTTCAATTACATAGAAATCAATCAAGAGCAATTTTGATTTCTTGAAATAGATATAGTATGAAATCAAGATTAAATTTGAAATAGCCTCAAGAACACCTACTTGTTTTAACATATCCAATTCTCGAAAAGAATCTGAAACTAAAAACACAAGTGGAAAGCCAAAATATAACAACAGGTAGAGTTTCTTCATGGTAAGGAGTGAGCAAAGAAAAGCAATAGTTGATTTTCTTTAATAATTTTCAAATCAATTACTCTGACTCCGCTCAGTAACCTATTTGAAAACATTCTTGCGAAGCGATTCATCAAATACTCGGTTACCTTTGCTTGGGTGCTTAATAGCATCTAACCCTTCTTGTAAGAAAGGTCTGTTTTTATAGTCATCGTGTAATAGTTAAAAACTAAGCAAAAATTATACCGTTTAATCAAAGATTGTTACTTATAAAAATGGGATTACTAATATTTCACTGGCTTACAATTAGCTATGAAGTATTTTTTCACTCTAAAATACTGATTATAAATCTATTAAAACAAATAAAGCTCTTTAAAAGAGCTTTATTTGTGGATTATAAAAGTTCTTTACGCTTCAAGATTGATTCAAATAGTTTCAAATCGTGTTCGCTATTAAATGCAGAAATTGGAAAACGTAAAAATTGGCCTTTACCAATTATTAACAAAAAAGCATCAGCCATACGCTCTGCCGATTGAATACTTTCCCATTTCATAATACCACCTTCTTTCTGATTAATTTTTACTAAAATCTGGCGGCTATCAATTTCGTACATAAATTTATCAAACATTTGTTTGTTTTGCTCCATTTGCGAAGCAGCATAAAACTGTGCATACCAAAATAGCACATAAAGCCCCCCCCCAACTACAGATACCACTGGAATCCACCAGTTTTTGTATGTTCCAGAAAAATGCAACACTAAACCCAACAAAAAAAACGCTGCTGGAATCAACAACCATTTCCATTCGGCCTTCATGTGACGCTTAAATGAGATACTTACATATTCTTTAGGGTCTAACGCAATTTTTTTAGTTTTTACTATCATTTTTTGTTGTCATTAAGTTGCTAATCGTCGCTACTATATTGGTCTATCGTTCCTACACGTTTGCTCTCGATTTTGTATTTATCATTTGAAAGTACAAAAATAGAAAAGGCTCTGACAATTTCAGAGCCTTTTCTATTATTTTGTGATAAGTATCTACAAAAGTTTGAAAGTAGGACAATATCACCCCTCTCTAAATTGAATCGTATCAATGACATATTTGTTGGCATCAGCTCGACGAACCAAGATATATACCAAAAAATCCTTATTGCGGCTACGATACGTGCCTACACTATAACGAAGGTCGGCGTTTGATGCTCCTTGATATACATATTGAAATGCTAATGGAGGATTCTTTTGGAAGAACGATTTAAAAATCTGCTCTGCTTGCTGAGCAGAGATTTTTTGGAAATCAATTTTTTCTGAATCTATTACCAGTTCAACTTGCTGATTTAGGCAACTTGCCAACATTCGAGGGTTTCCTCCTCTAAACGACATCCTGATTCTGTCAGCCAGTTCATTATCTTCTCGACTTCTCTTGTTGTCATCATCGTTTGGACGGGTGGCACTCGTAAGAAAAATGAAAACGATTGCTGACATTAAGTATTTCATGAACTTCATAATGATTAAGTTTTGAGTATCTTTGTTCGTTATTATTATTTGTTAATGCTATTTGCACAAACTATGCCAAAAAAATAATTAGACGGACACGTTTTTTATTTATAAGTCTCTACTGCAATGGCACTAAAAGTGTAGTATCAAATTTCAAACCAACTATTTTGTATTCATGCGTAGGCTCGAAAAGCCAGTGAAAAATGTTTATCCTATGTCGAATCAATTATTAAATAAGACTCAGACACTTCAAAAAATCCGTAGAATTGCTTATCAAGTTTATGAGCAGAACTTCGAGGAATCATCAATTATTATAGCTGGAATCAATGGTGAGGGCTACAATTTTGCTGAGATATTGGTGATGGAATTAAAACAAATCTCGAAAATAGATGTGCATATTGCTCGAGTATCTTTTGATAAACAAGCAACCGAACAACCAGAAATAAATATTGAAAGTAAAGTAGATACTTTTCGCAATAAAAACATCGTTTTATGTGATGATGTACTCAATACGGGTAAGACCTTGGCATTTAGTTTGCGTCCGTTTTTGAGTATTCCTATCAAGAAATTACAAGTTGCCGTAATCGTTGACCGCAATCACCCGAATTTTCCGATGGCAGCCGATTACGTGGGATATTCTTTATCGACAACCCTCAATGAGCATATTCAGGTGGTCTTGAGCGATGAAGAAAAAACTGGAGTTTATATTTACTAAGAAAAGTATTCTATGCACAAAATACATTTTGTAAGAGTAGTAACAGTAATAATTTTGGGTGTTTGGCTGGGAAGTTGCCAAAACTCTGACCAAGAGTATTCGCCCAAGCCTCGTGGCTTCAATCGGATTGATTTGCCCCAACACCAATATCAACCGTTAGCTAATAACCACCCTTATTCGTTCGAGTACTCAAAAGAAGCGATTATTCAGCTTGATACCTTCCAAAAAGCCGAGCCTCATTGGATAATTGTCTATTATCCGAAACTCAATACACGCATTCAGTTTACATATAAACCTGTAAACAACGACCTTGGCAAGCTACAAAATATGATGGGTGATGCTGCAAAACTGGCATTTAACCACGATAAAAAAGCTTATTCGATAACTGATAAAATTTTAACAACGAAAAGTGGTAAAAGAGCTGTTATCTTTGAATTAGAGGGCGAAGTACCAAGTCCTTACCAGTTCTTTGTAACTGATAGTACCAAACACTACCTCAGAGGAGCAGTATATTTAATGACCGCCACCGAAAACGACTCTCTAAAGCCTATCATTGATTACATGAAAGTCGATTCAAGACATATTCTTGAAACGCTCAAATGGCAATAAAAAATTCATTATCTTCACGGGTAAATACAATCGTTATAGGCTTCCCAGATTCCTATTGAATCGTGATTTGGACAAAAGAAATCATTCATACTATTTCTATAATCAATCCTCGTTCCTTGATTCGTACAAGCTTTCACTAAAGCTATAAAAATTCCCTTTGCATTTCATCTACGTAAAAGAAACTTCCGTCTTTAAACTTTTAAGGAAATTATATTTACTTTTTGAGAAGCAATAAATAAAATAAAATGCCCGATAATCTAATGATTATCAGGCATTTACGATTTTTTAATCGCAGCGATTTCGTGACCCTACGGGGAATCGAACCCCGGTTTAATCCGTGAAAGGGACTTGTCCTAACCGCTAGACGATAGGGCCGGCTGGTTCCATTTATCGTCTGCGTTTGTAAATCGTGGTGCAAAAGTACAATAAAAATTTTAATCTGCAATAGCCAACTTAAAAATTAGTAAAAATAGATTTTTATAAATTCAAAAACTAAAACAAATACAAAATAAAAATGCCTAATAACTTTTCGGTTATTAGGCATTAAATTCGTCAATCGCAGCGATTTTTCGTGACCCTACGGGGAATCGAACCCCGGTTTAATCCGTGAAAGGGACTTGTCCTAACCGCTAGACGATAGGGCCGGCTGGTTCCATTTATCGTCTGCTTTAGCGAATTGTGGTGCAAAAGTACTGCAAATATTTTAATCCACAATCTTGTGACAAAAAAAAAGTTAAATTTATCTAAAAATCTTTACATAATTATATTTAAACACAAAATAGTTATATTATAAACAGTAAATACAAAATATTTCTAATTTTAATGAAATACTTGCCCTGACCTTCGTAAATCACTTTTCTCTTATCTATCTTTGAAGAATCTTATACACTTCAAAATATCCATTGTCTAATGAGAAAGATTTCTTATTGTTTTTTCTTATTCCTTAGTTTTTTAAACTTGTCGGCCCAAATTACCAAAACTCCCGATGAATTTCTGGGGTATAAGCTCGGCACAAAATTTAGTTTTCATCATCGCATCGTTGACTATGTGCGTCATGTGGCGGCACAAAACCCAAACCAAGTAAAAACTATTGATTATGGGATGAC
>JAIYBU010000110.1 GCA_027488335.1 Cytophagaceae bacterium | reverse complement strand
CTTTGTTTAAATAAAATACCATATTGTTTTTAGGGTTTATCGCAGAAGTTTTCAGGTTTACATCATTTTTCAAATTTGATTTTATAAAGTTTTTTTATTTGTAATAAAAAACCAAATTCAGAAAAAATGAAACATATATTATTCATAATATTTATAACGACAACCAGTTTCGCCCAAGAAAAACCTGCTTCTGCATCTCCCGTAAAACCAACGCCTGTTGAATTTTTATTTGGGCATAATCGCATTCAAGGACAAACGATTATTATTAAAAACTTCGCCAAAAGTAAGTTTGGCATTTTTTCACTTTCAACGGTGGCAGGCGATTATAAAAACGTTAATAAATCGAACAATGAATTGTTTTCTAACATACAATTTCACTACGATTTTTATAAAGGGCTGAAAGTAACAAGTGGTGCAACTTTTAGTTCAGCGAAGGGCTTTGCCCCTATTGCGGGTCTTGAATACGTTTATACAAACCCAAAAATTACGCTTGTTATCAACCCAACAGTCAATCTGACGAAAAACTCTTCGTTTGCCAGCTATGCACATATTGAATATGCACCAAAAAATGATAAATTGAACTTTTATACACGATTACAAGGACTTTATGTGCAAAGTTTGGCTGACAATACCCACGAAAGAAGTTCGACTGTGATTAGAATCGGTATAACTTACAAAGGTTTTGCAACGGGTTTGGGCTTCAATCAAGATTATTATGGCTCAGTCAAAGTTAAGAAACCTAATTTTGGAATTTTTCTTCACTATAAATTTATCTAATTTTTTAACTATAAAACTTAAAAACAATGGCAAAGCCTAATCAAATCAACCAAACCATGCGGGAATATCACCGTTATTTAGGATTTTTTCTTGCAGGAATCATGGCTGTATATTCTATTAGTGGTATCATAATGGTTTTCAGAAATACCGATTTTCTTAAAAATGTTGTGAAAGTTGAGAAAACGGTTGAACCCAACCTCAAAGCCGAACAACTCAACCCGATTTTAAAGATGAAAGTGAATGTTGAAAAAGAAGAAAACGGTACTATATATTTTAAAGGTGGACAGTATAATAGCAAAACAGGAGAATTGAAAGCCGAAAAAAAGGAATTGCCATATATTTTAGGAAAAATGGAACACCTTCACAAAGCTACCACCAGCGACCCGCTATTTTACTTGAATCTGTTTTTCGGTGTATCACTATTCTTTTTTGTAATTTCTTCATTTTGGATGTTTTTGCCAGGCACTAAAATCTTCAAAAAAGGAATTTATTTTGCCCTTGGAGGAATTGTTTTGACACTTATCATGCTCTTTGTCTAAAACCTCTTCATGAGTAATTCTGCAACTATTAAACATTGGATTGGCCAATACAAAACACCGCTCATACATATTTTAGTGTGGGCGGTAGTTTTTCTATTGCCCATTATTTTTTCCTTATCTAACTTTTCGGCATCAGACAAAAAACATCTCAAACCTGACGAGTTTTTTGTTCTCAATCTGATTAGTAAACTATACATTGTTGTATTTTTTTATCTAAATACCCAGCAAATAGTACCTAAAATCCTCTATAAAAAAAAATATCTACTTTTTTTCATCAGCCAAGCACTTGTCTTTATAATGATGTTGGTGCTTGATTTTATACTTTTTCGTTTACTAAGCATCCAACATCCATTTCATTTTATCAACTCGGCTTATCACAATATCAGTCTTTTTGTTGTCACTTCATTAGCGAGTATTATTTTCAAATTAGTCTGGGACAAAGCCAAAGCCGAAGAACAACAAAAAGAGAATATCAAGACCGAACTTTCGTTTTTACGTTCGCAGATTAGCCCTCATTTTTTGTTTAATGTACTGAATAATATTGTGGCGATGGTACGTCTCAAAAGCGATAATCTGGAAGATACAGTAGTGAAATTATCGACGCTTTTGCAATATATGCTCTACAAAACTGATGAAGAAAAGGTGTTTTTGCGGAATGAAATTGAGTATTTAGAAAGCTATATCGACCTACAAAGTCAGCGATTTGGAAATAAAATGCAGATTATTCGTAATATTACTGTTAATGATACTTACCAAACCATCGAGCCGATGCTTTTGATTCCGTTTGTTGAAAATGCCTTTAAGCACGGTTACGGACTTATCAAAAATCCAATTATTAATATTATTCTAAAAATTGAAAATGATGTTTTGATTTTTGAAGTAAGAAATAAATTTGATGATACAAATTTGCAAAAAGATAAAACTTCGGGTATTGGACTGACAAATGTAAAACGCAGACTCGAACTACTTTATCCTGCCAGTCATCAATTAGAAATGATAAAAAATGATACTTGGTTTATGATTTCACTCAAACTACAACTTAAACCATGATAAATTGTATTGCAGTCGATGATGAACCTTTGGCTTTACAACTACTCCAAGATAATATTAGCAAAGTACCTTTTCTGACGCTAAAAGCAAGTTGTAACGATGCCTTTGAGGCGATTAACGCTTTGAATAAAGATAAAATTGACCTAATTTTTGTCGATATTCAGATGCCAGGTCTTTCGGGATTACAATTTGTAAATTCTCTCGAAAATCTCCCGATGGTTATTTTTGTAACTGCTTACAAACAATATGCCCACGAAGGTTTCGATTTGGCTATCGTTGATTATTTGGTAAAACCGGTACCACTTGAGCGATTCATTCGAGCCTGCAATAGAGCTAAAGAATTGTTTGAACTGAAAGCTTTAAAAAATAATCTAACCACAAATCCGTCGCAAGACTACTTTTTTGTCAATGCCGATTATAGCCAAATAAAGGTCTTTTTTAATGATATTGTCTGGATTGAAGGTTTGGGCGATTACGTAAAAATTCATCTAAAAAGTACAACAAAGCCGTTAGTTGTGCGAACGAGCATCAAAAACTTAGAGATAGAACTACCCGCAGGGAAATTTATCCGTATCCATAAATCATCGTTATTATCAATTATTGAAATTACGGCTATCCGAAAAAACAGCGTATTTATAGCAGAAAAAGAGTTTTCGATTGGCGAAACCTATCGAGAAGGAGTTGAGAAATTGCTTAGTAAATAGCAAAAGAAGATTAAGTAAAATTAGATTTGACAACTTACAAAAAGTTGTCAAATCTTTCACGAATTTATCTATACTTACGATTTCGATTGCTCTGACATAAACGGCTGATTATAATAGCGTTTACCCGTAGTTTTAAACAACGCATTGGCAACTGCCCCAAAGACTGGTGGGAATGGCGGTTCGCCAAGACCCGTCGGGTCGATGTCGTTTTCTACGAAATGAACATCAATTCTCTTAGGAGCCTCGTTATGGCGAATCATACGGTAATTATGGAAATTATTTTGGTCAGGAACGCCATCGGTATGCGTTAATTCTCCATAAAACGACTGTCCGATGCCATCAACTACAGCTCCTTGTACCATATTTCGGGCAGCATCGGGGTTGATGACCACTCCACAATCAACGGCACTCGTCACTTTCTCTACATACGGTTGTCCGTCTCGCATAACCATATCCACTACGTGACCCGCATACGAAGCATGGCAGAAATAGGCCGCAACGCCACGTTTTTTACCTGCATTTTCGGGTTTTCCCCAACCTGATTTTTCTTTCAATAATTCTAAAACACCGATATATCGGCTGGCATCATAATCGTTGTTTTTTCCTACTGGATTTTCTTTGGCACGTTTCAATAAATCTAAACGCATTTGAATGGGGTCTTTGCCCATTGCTTCGGCCACTTCATCGAGAAACGATTGCTCGGCTGCCGCATTGAAATTTGAACGTGGAGCTCTAAATGCTCCAATCGTGATATTGGAAGGGATTTCCCAACCATCGGCCAAATAATTATCTACCGCACCCGCTGGGAAACGATTGGCATGAATAGGGTTTTCGGGAATACCGCCACCTGTTACATGGAAACCAATCAGATTTTTATTGGCATCCAAAGCTGCACGATAAGTAGCGGTGTACATTGGGCGATAAATACCGTAGGTCATGTCGTCTTCACGGGTATAAATCAATTTTACGGGTGCTTTCATTTTTTGCGAAATACGTGCCGCTTCATACATATATTGAGCATAAGCTCTACGACCAAAACCACCACCCATTCGGGTCATTTGGATTTCAATCTTGTCGGCAGGTAAATTTAAGATTTTTGAAAGTGTTGGTTCTGACCAACCAGGTGCTTGCTGAGGTCCCGCCACTAAGGCTTTATCTTCTTGCACATGGGCAAAGAAATTCATAGGTTCCATCGTATTATGTGCCAAAAACGGAGCATTGTACGTGCGTTCAATTATCTGAGCCGCATTTTTGAAAGCCGTTTGTGGGTCGCCATCTTTTCTTAATTCTTTGGATGGCTTTTTAGCAAATTCAGCCATTAACTCCAGTTGATTTGCGGTTGTTTCTAATCTTCCAGGAACTATTTTTTCAATTTTTCCACCTCTACCAGACATTGTTTCTTTTACATCGCCAGCCGCTTCCCATTGTATGTTTAGGTTCTTGCGAGCGTTCATTACTTCCCAAGTAGAATTGCCAACGATGGCAATCATTTCGTTGTGCGTGCGAGTATCGAAACCACCTTGTTCAAAACTATCATCATAAAGCTTGAAGCTAAAAATATCTTTAATACCTGCCATTTTCTTGGCAGCCGTGGCATCAAACGATTTTAATTTCATACCGAATGCTGGTGGGTGCTGAATCATAGCGATTAACATTCCATCTACTCGGTAATCTATTCCGAAAAGTGGTTTTCCTGTAACTACTTTTGTTCCTTCTGAGTTTTTCTTTGAATTTCGTATAATCGAAAAATCTTTCGGTGCTTTCAACTTCACATCTTTCGGAACAGCAATCGTAGCCGCTTTAGCTGCCATTTCGCCATATTTTGCTGTTTTACCACTTGAATGTGATAAAACACCTGCTTTTGTTGAAATTTCTGATGCCGAAACACCCCACGTTTGAGCCGCCGCTTCAATAAGCATTTGGCGAGCCGCCGCTCCTGCATTTCTCAATGGTTTCCAGTACATTCGCATCGAGTTACTTCCCCCCGTAAATTGTGGGCCGTATTTCACGTTATCGTGCGTACTCATTTCTACGACCACATTTTTCCAGTCGCAATCTAATTCTTCGGCCACCATCATCGGCAACGAAGTCATGACGTTTTGACCAAATTCTGGGTTTGGCACTAAAATCTTAATGATATTGTCAGGTGTAATTTTTATGTATGCGGCAAGCTCGCTCCAAGTTTCAGCCAAGTTTAATGCTGTTATTTTTTCAGCAGTTTTTGCTGCGGAACGCTGCCCGCCCGCAAACAAATTAAAACTGAGCATCAAGCCACCTCCTGCAAGAGCCGAAGACCTTAAAAAATCTCTTCTACTTTGTGATTTTATATTTTTCATAGTCTGTATCTTATTTAGCGTTTGATGTATTAGCAGCCGTTTTTATTGCTTCTTTTATTCTTAAATAAGTACCACAACGACAAATATTTCCACTCATGGCGTTGTCAATATCTTCATCGGTTGGTTTTGGATTGCTTTTTAATAAAGCCGTTGCCGACATGATTTGTCCTGATTGGCAATAGCCACATTGAGCCACATCGTGTTCGAGCCACGCTTTTTGTACTGGATGCGTGCCATTTTCGGAAAGTCCTTCGATAGTAGTAATGGCGGATTTTCCGATGGCAGAAACTGGTAATACACACGAACGAGTAGCATTACCATCGAGATGAATGGTGCAAGCACCGCATTGAGCCATGCCGCAGCCAAACTTAGTGCCAGGCATATTGAGGTGGTCACGCAAAACCCATAAAATAGGTGTCGATGGGTCAACATCGACTTGTTGCGTTTTTCCGTTGATTTTTAGAGAATATTTTGCCATAATGTTGTATTTACTTCTTTTTAAAATTTAACAAAAATATATAAACATGTAAGTAAAAAATAATGCTTTTCAAATGAAAACTTACGGAAATCAAACAATTTGGGAGTTACAAATTTTCACTAAAAGGCTGGCTATAAAGACGTTTCCCAGTAGCTTTATAAAGGGCATTTGCCAAAGCTGCATGAACGGGCGGATAAGCGGGTTCGCCCATACCTGTTGGTTTTTCGGTGTTTTCTACAAAATGAATTTCAATGGCTTTGGGTGCTTCATTGTGCCGAATCATGCGATAATTATGAAAATTATTTGACTCAGGAACACCTTTCGAGAAAGCCATTTTTCCGTACATGGCTGCTCCAATGGCATCAACAATTCCCCCTTCCGACATATTTTTAGCAGCATCAGGGTTTATCACAATGCCACAATCTATGGCACAAAAAACTTTATTGACAACGGGCAAACCCTCTTTCATTTCTACATCTAATACATGAGCCGCATACGAATCGTGACAGAAATAGGCTGAAAAGCCTAATTTCTTTAAGGATTTTGTGCTTTCCCAATTTGATTTTTCTTTCACCAATTCCAGTACTTTTATGAAGCGGTTGGCATCGTAATCGTTGTTTTTACCGACTGGATTATCTTTGGCTCGTTTCAATAAATCTAATCTAAAAGTGATTGGGTCTTTTCCTGCGGTTTCGGCAATTTCATCTAAAAAAGATTGCTCGGCAGCCGCCATAAAATTGGAATGTGGAGCTCTATATGAACCTACCGTAATGTTGGTATCAATCGTAAAATCTTCGGCCAAATAATTGTCCACCGCTCCCGCAGGAAAACGATTGGGAGCTAAGGGCGTTTGCGGAATACCACCTACTTTTACATGAAAACCAATCAAATTATTGTTGGCATCGAGAGCAGCACGGTATTTTGCCGAATAAGACGGACGATAAATTCCTGCCGTCATATCGTCTTCACGGGTATAAATGAGTTTGACAGGTGCTTTTACTTTTTGAGAAATCAAGGCAGCTTCTATCAACCAATGGGCATACGAACGACGCCCAAAACCACCACCCAAACGTGTCAATTTTATATCTATTTTCTCCAATGGAATTCCCAAACGAGTGGAAAGTGCTTGCTCGGTAAATTCTGGTTTTTGGAGCGGCCCTGAAAGCGATACTTTTTCGTCGGTTACATGAGCAAAGAAATTCATCGGCTCCATGCAATTATGAGCTAAAAATGGGGCATTATACGTGCGTTCAATTACTTTTGACGCATTTTTGAAGGCATTTTCTACGTCTCCATCTTTTCGGCGAATGTTGGCGGGTTTTAATAAACCTTCGGCTAATTTTGTTGTATGGTCGGTTGAGTTTTCTAAGCCTGT
Organism: Cytophagaceae bacterium; assembly: GCA_027488335.1. Lineage (GTDB taxonomy): Bacteria > Bacteroidota > Bacteroidia > Cytophagales > Spirosomataceae > Emticicia. The sequence goes on along the minus strand of JAIYBU010000110.1, from coordinate 54,248 downwards.
GGGAATTTTTTCTGCCATTTTTCGACCGTTCATATTACGGTTTTGACTGAAAGCAGCTTGTTCGTCCCAAGAAACTTTTAAAGCCTTTTTGGCTTGCATTACTTCCCAAGTGGAAGAACCTACAATCGCCACCACTTCGTTGAATTGGTTGGTATCAAAAAACGTTTTTTCGTAATCGTCATTGAAGATTTTGATTGGAAAAACGTCTTTAATTCCCTTCATTTTCTTAACGACAGACTCATTTTGAACAGCCTTAAACTTCAAACCCATTGCTGGCGGATGCACAATCATGGCAATCAACATTCCGTCAACTTTGGTGTCAATGCCGAAGAGTGGTTTCCCAGAAACTATTTTATCTAAATCTACATTTCGCTGACTTTTTCCTATGATTTTGAAATCTTTTATTTCTTTCAATTTTACATCCCTCGGAACTGGAATTTGTGCCGCAGTCGTTGCCATTTCGCCATATTTTGCTAATTTTCCTGAGTTTTTATGATACAAAACGCCCAATTCGGTGCTGATTTCATTTACTGGCACATTCCATTTTTGGGCAGCGGCTTCTCTGAGCATTTGGCGAGCCGTAGCCCCTGCCATACGCAATGCTGTATAGCCTTGATGAATAGCCTGACTTCCACCAATAAACTGTCGCGTGAAATGTTTGGTATCTAAATCGGCTTGTTCGATAATGATTTTCGTGAAATCAACGTCCAATTCTTCTGCCACAATCATGGGCATTGAGGTTTTTACGCCTTGTCCGCCTTCGGGATTGGGCGACATGATTTTGATAACATTATCGGCAGTAATTTTTACAAAACCGTTGAGTTCGTTGAAATTCGAGGATTCGAGGAATTGAACAGGGATTGCATTTGATATTGAAGATTTGATTTTTTGACCAGCAAAAACATCTTGATATAAACCCAGCATAAAGCCACCACCCGAAAGAGCAGAGGCTTTGAGAAATGAACGACGGCTTTGTGTTTTCATCAGTATTTTTTTGAAATAAATCTACGGATATTCGTCAATAAATCCTATCCATTTTAAAATAACTTCTTGATTATCAATGTTATTTACTATTCATTTTAACTGGTCTTAGCAAGCGAGAAAAAGTAAGTGAACCCATTTTCCAAGTACCGTTTTCTTTGATATATACTTCTGTTACCATAAATGGGTTCGTAACGGTATTTCCACCAACTACGGCTTCCAAATCAATATCATTCAAAAGTATGGCTGTGTTGCCAAACAAATTTATCGTTACTGAATACACTTCGGCTTTTTTGTACCAAATATCGCCACTTTTAATGACCGAAAGCTCTTGTTCTTTTCCCCATGTTCCACCCATGTGAATAAACATAGATTTATCATCAAATAATTCTTTCAAGGCATCTACGTTTTTGTCTGACATCCATTGCCATTTATGTTTGGATAATTGCAAAATAGTTGCTTCATCATTTAAAGATTGGGCGAAAGAGAGGGTTGTTCCCATAAGGAAAATTGCGATAATTATATGTCTGATTTTCATTATTTTTCTTTTTATTTATCACTATTTCTAATATTATTAGTGCCGCTTCGGTGTACCGATTCATGGCAATGTTTTACCATTTTCTCTCCCCTAACCACTTCACCATCGCAGGGTCACGGTGGTCGAAAAAGGCACTTGATTTTGTGTCTAAGGTTTTGATGATTTCCATTTCTTCTTGACTCAATTCAAAATCAAAAATGTTAAAATTTTCTACCATTCTTTCTTTTCTGATTGATTTTGGAATAGCCACAACGCCTCTTTGCGTAAGCCAACGAAGCACCACTTGAGCAATAGATTTATCGTATTTTTTACCAATTGTACTTAATAATTCATTTTGAAAAAGATTGTTTCTACCTTCTACAAATGGCCCCCAAGATTCAATCTGAACATTGTTTTCGAACATAAATTGATGATTGTCAATTTGCTGATGAAAGGGGTGCGTTTCTACTTGGTTAACCACTGGCACAATTTCATTATGAACCATCAAATCCATTAATCTATCAGGGTGAAAATTACTAACACCTATTGCTCTAATTCTTCCTGCTTTATACAATTCCTCCATTGCTCTCCACGAACCATAAACATCACCATACGGTTGATGGATGAGGTAAAGGTCGAGATAGTCTAACTGTAATTCATTTAATGATTTTTCAAAAGCTCTTTTTGTGCCTTCGTAGCCATTCGACTGAATCCAAAGTTTGGTAGTAATGAATAAATCTTCTCGTGCAATTCCGCTATTTTTGATAGCATTGCCTACTGCAGATTCATTTTGGTAAGAAGTCGCAGTATCAATCAGACGATAGCCTACTTCTAAGGCATCAGAAACACTTTTTTCACATTCTCCTAAATCTGGAATTTGAAACACTCCAAAACCCAAAATGGGCATATCTACTACATTATTTAACCTTACTGTTTGCATAATATTTCTTTTTACAAATTTCCAATCATTTTATGATGATTTAGGTATAAAAATTACGGTTCTTTCTACCATTTTTACAGATTGCAATTTCTCTGTCGTCAAATTCCAGTTTGATTATTTAAGTTTGTAAAAGCAAACATTATTAGGAAATGGAAAAGATAGCCCTCATAGATAATATCAATGATTATAATGCTGCCAATAATCATAAAACCCTACACCCGATGGTGAGTGTGATTGATTTTTCAAAAGCAGAAGCAAGAGATTGGGGCGAAGCCATGAGTGTAAAATTTCAGTACGGCTTGTATTGCATTTATCTGAAAGATGTAAAATGTGGAGATATGCGTTACGGACGCCATTATTATGATTATCAGGCAGGCACTTTGGTGTTTTTTAAACCTGGGCAATCGGCTACTTATGATATTCAGAGAACCTATCAGCCAATGGGATATGGCTTAGTTTTTCATGCAGATTTTTTGTTAGGAACTGCCTTAAACAAGACGATTCACGACTATAAATTCTTTGAGTATCAATCAAATGAAGCTTTGCACTTATCTGACGATGAACGTAAAATGATTTTGGATTGCTTCGCAAAAATTGAATTTGAACTAAAACAACCCATCGACAAACATAGCAAAAAGTTAATCTCTGCTAATATTGAGCTATTTCTGAACTATTGCGAACGTTTTTACGACCGCCAGTTTATTACACGAGATGTTGCTCACAAAGGTATTTTAGAAAAATTTGAAGGCTTATTAAACAACTATTTTTCATCAGAAAAGCCTACTATTATTGGTTTGCCTTCGGTGGCGTATTTTGCGGATGAACTCCATTTATCGGCTAACTATTTTGGTGATTTAATCAAAAAAGAAACAGGACAATCAGCAAAGGATTATATCCTAAATAAAACTATAAGCATTGCCAAAGATAAGATTTTTGAAGAAAGTAAAACAATTAATGAAATAGCTTACGAACTGGGATTTAAGTACCCGCAGCATTTTACAAGGCTTTTTAAACAAAAAGTGGGTATTTCACCTATTGAGTTTCGAGGGTTGAATTGAAGTCTAAATCTTTGTGCGAAAAAGCATACTGAAAACAGTATGCTTTTTCAGAATCTTACAACCTACCTACTTCTCGCCAAATAGTCAATTCATCTTTAAATCTATCGTTGATTACCTCCAATTTGGTGTCTATTCGCATCGTAGGTCTATTTTTTAGGTTATACGGTTTCCATTCGGGGGCATCTTTGGCATAAGGCTTGCCTGTTTTGGCAAAATTTGTCCATAATTCAGCAAAATTATGCGATGCCTTTACTCGTTCGGGTTTATTACCACCAAAAAAACTTGGTTTTTCGGCCGATTCATTAAAGAATTTAAAGCTAATATCCATCGCATGGGGTGTTCCCATTTCATAATCAGTCCCTGGAATTTTAACTTCTGATTTATAACCGAAATTGTACAGATAAACATTCGCACCACCTTGTTTTGCTTTTTTCTCGGCAATATCCACCGAACCTAAGCCCATCATTGTAATGGAAGAAATAGCAATATAAATATCGGCTGGTGAAGCATTTGGTCTTGCTTTTCGGTAAGTATCAATTATTTTTTTGGTGTTTTCGCCATACGTTGGTTCAAATTTTTTGTGCAAATCCTCAAAATTATACTTAGCAAATTCTGTTTCTTTTCTCTCCCAAGCAAAAAATGCCCATTCGTCTTCATTCCAACCCACCAAAAGTGGTTTGTTTTTAGAAATCATCGGGGCAGATGGGTCGAATGGATGATTGGGAAGTGCTTTTCCATCAACCACTGGCCCAAAACCACCGTAGTTTCTTCGCATAAATCCTTGATTTTTGTTTTTCTCAATAAATGGTGGCACAAATGGAAGCTTTGCTTGCATCGCCAAAAGCTCGGCTGCTGGTACATCCAAAATCTTTCTCCAATCTTTTGGTTCGATATTCAGTTCTTTCAAAAGCATTAAAGTGGTTTCGGCTGCCACTTCTTTCGGAGTCATTCGTACACCTGGTCCGCTTTCAATCGATGCTTTGTTGAAATAAGGTGCGGCCGAAGGCATGGCATACAAACAAGAAGTTTTTGCTCCTCCACCCGATTCTCCCCAAATCATCACATTATTTGGGTCGCCACCAAAGTTAGCAATATTTTTATTTACCCATTTTAGCCCTTCTACAATATCCAACATTCCGTTATTTCCCGAACCTTCGTAGTCTGCTCCGCCCAGTTCGTCTAAATATAGAAAGCCCAGTAAACCCAAACGATGGTTGGTTTCTACTACAACGACATCAAAATAGCGAGCGAGATTTGCCCCATCTTGCCCCCCAGAACCACCCGAACCAATCACAAATCCGCCACCGTGGCTATAAAACATAACAGGGCGTTTTTTATTATCATTGGCGGGTGTCCAAACATTTAAAAATAAACAATCTTCCGACGGAGCAGGTTCGTTTCTTCTTGGATTCTGAATGGCTGGAGCTGCTAATGTTAGGGTTTCTTTAACACCTGCCCAAGGTTCGAGCGGTGCTGGGCGACGAAATCTTCTTTCACCCGATGTTTTGCCCGCATAAGGTATGCCTTTAAAAATATTTACTCCGTTTTCTCGGTATCCTTTTATTTTGCCAAAATTGGTTTCAGATATAATAAATTCTTCAATCAAAAAATTGGAAAAAGCATAATTTGTAATAGGCAAACCTGCTACCGTAAGGGCAGTCTTGTTTAAGAACTCTCTTCTTTTCATAATTTTAATTATCTTTTTCTAAATATTGAATTGATTTATACCTTCTTTCAAAGCAATTTTTTTGCCTTTCCAAACTAAATTGCCCGTAATGCTTTTGGGTAACTCGATTTGAATTTTCCATTTGCCATTTTCGAGTTTATAACTGGCTGAAATTCGTCCTTTCGGGTGCGGCATTGTGCCGTTTAGGTCAGTCATTTGTCCTAAATGTGGCTCAATTTTAACCTTTGAAAACGCCAAGCCTTCACTATCAATACCCAAAATAGTGCGGTAAAACTCAATATTCGGACTCGAACCCCAAGCGTGGCAATCGGAACGTGTTTTGTCCACATCAGAGGTTTCGGCCCACGTTGTGAGTCCCATCTGAATATTCTCACGCCATTTGTCGAGCCATTTCAGATAGTCATTTCCTTTCCCCGCTTTGATTAGGGCTTGATGCAGGTAATATTTGAAATAAATAGAAACGGGAGCGAGCTTGGTATTGGTAATCAGTTGATTTGCAATCTCGTTCGCCTCTTGGGCCGTAGCCATGCCCGTCAGAATAGCCAATGAATTGGTATGTTGCGAAAACTCATCTTTTTCCTCTCGGTCAGCAAATATTTTTTTGGTAGCATCCCAATACTTTGCACGAATGGTCTTTTTCAAAACCTCGGCTGCTTGAAGATATTGACTGGCAAAGGCAGGATTTCCTAATTTAGTTTCCAAGTCTGCCGCCACTTGATATGCCCAAAGTAACTGAAAATCAAGTACTGCCGATGTTCCGTTGGCACTCATTGGGCCAGCACCAGCTTTCCATTCTTTGGCATTGTCAACCCAATCGGTAAACATCCATTGTGGTGTGTTTTTTAAACGTCCGTCGGCCTGTTGATAGCTTTTGAAATATTCTAAAATTTGACGAACACCACCCATTTTCCCCTTCACAAAATCGGTATCAGCACCGTATCGGCTATAATCTTGCAACATTCCTATGTACCAAAGCGAAAAAGTAGGAATAAACTGCGGCGTATAAGATGGATGACGGCTCAGGGTTACGCCTTCGGGAGTACGAGAAAAATCCATTAAATTGATGGCATTTTTTACTAACCTATCATCGCCACTGTTAAAGAGCGAAACCAACGCTTGAATCCTGCCATCACCGATGTATTGGAGTTGCTCGTAATACGGACAATCCATGTAAGTTTCGTAAGCACAAAGGCGAGCAGTACGCCATCCGATTTCAAGAATTTTGTCCATCTCAGGCTGATTAGCAGCCAGTTGGGCATTCATTTTAAAAGGATACCCCGTAAAAGTGCCATAAATATCATTGAGCGTAATGGTCTCGTTTTGCGTTACAATGCTAAGTTGTAAATAACGATACGTGCGATAAGTAAGACTGGTAAATTTTTGATTTTGGCTTCCGTCAGAAACCAAGCTATCGGCTCGACCTATAAAAGTTTTGCCTACGGTTTCGTTTCGATTCCCTTTTGAAGTTTTATTAAAAAGTGCTTCGGCATATCTTACTGTAATAGTAGCGTTTTTTCCTCCACTAAACTCCAAATTTGGATAGGCATTTGTGAGGTAACTTTGGTCTAAGATGATAGTTACTTTTGAGTTGGCAGGTATTGATACATCTGATTTTTTGGCAGGAAATTCAGAAGGCAAACTCGTAATACCCTCCTTAGCAACTACTTTTAACAATCGTTCATCTTTCAATTCCATTTGAGGAATGATAGACGGCACCAACATCCAACCACTCATAGTACCGAAAGCCCCTAAAATATTTTTCGGAACACCGCCACCAACGTATTTTGCCTTTTGCCAATTTTTATCGTCAAAATCTTCGCTTTGCCAAGCCTTTGGAGTTAAAGCTAAATTGCGGATTTCGCCCGCACCTGCGACATAATACCCTCTGGTTCTAAAAACCAAAGGAGCAAAACTATTATCTTTTTCGCAAAGCCAAGTGTTATTGGTATTAATAGCCGATTCAGCCGAAGTTGCACCTTGAAGAATAAACCCTGTTTTAAAGGTAATCTGAGCTTCTGGTTTAAACTCGCCTTCATTCCAAACCTGAGCGGCAATGATGTTTTTGCCAGCTTTTAAATAGCCAGCAATATCCACGGTTTCGTAATTCCAATGAGCAATATCGCCTCGAGCAGGGCCCATCGAAACCAGTTTTTCGTTCACATAGAGTTTGTAACGGTTATCTCCCGAAACATGAATTTTAAAACTATTGGGTTTTGAAGCTAAATCAATGGTCTTTCGGAACAAATACACGCCATAACCATCATTACTGGCATTTGGTGCGGAAATCCATTGTGCGTGCCAACGTTTATTAATTACGTCGGGTTCGCCCGTTGGAGGCCCAAATTGAGCTTTTGTGAGAATTGAAGTAAATACAACTATCAGCACACAAATTACATACTTATTTTTCATACTCTTGTAGGGTTGAATTTATAGTTAACTCGTTTTATTATTATTTCTACATAATTTTTTCTCAAAATAATGCAACAATATAGTTGTATCCATACTGTACTGTGCTGATAATTTAAAAAAACAATCTTGCGTAAATCCTATTCTATTAAATAATGGAAGTTGAGTTACAAAACTGCTACTATCGAAGCTCGTAAGTAACCTTTACATCACCATTACCCAATGCTGCCGCAAGTCCAGTCACATCATCAATTTTTCCGATTTTGGTGTAACTGTATGAAGTAGAAAATCCTGTATAGAATAACACCAAAGTTCTCGAACCATACATCATCAAATCACCCGATTGAATACTCGGAGGTACAGAAGCATTAATAGGTAAACTTTTGGGTAAGTTGGCGTACTTTTCATTACGATTCAGCTCATTCATGTTAATTGTCAATGGCAAAAGAGCTTTAAATGCCGTAGCAGTTGGGTTGTTCAATAACGTAGCAGTAAACGTTTCTTCTCCCACGCTGATTCTTAATTTATTTCCGCTTATTGAGCTGATGCTTTCAGTCATAGTTTTTGGTAAAATTTGATTTTCGGCTATGCCCGAAACAAAGAAACCGATAAATAATTGAACAAAAGAGAGCAAAAATAGTCGTTCCATTTGGCTGGGTAGTTAGTTCAGTTTCCTATAAATCTTCTTGAAGTTATAATTTAGCGTCACATTCCACATAAAATCCTGATTATTAGGAATATCAGATTTAAAGGTTTGGTTAATAGTAGATTGAAGGCTGAACGGTAGTTTTTTATGACCTAAAGCACCCGTAACCGTCAAATAATCACCTCGATAACCATCCGTATATAAAAAATAAATAGATGGGAATAGATTAAAATACAGATTTTTTCCCAAACCGATATTGGTAATATTTGTGTTTAAGAACAAGACACGAGTTAGTTGAGGACCGTGTTTTTGAAGCCCATTGCCTTGTAAATACATGGCACTTACACCGATTTTTTTATTGAATTGATAACTCGGAACAACCTCAAAAGCCAAAAAACGGAGCATTTCGGTTATTTCTTTGGTAGTTCCGTTTTCGGTATCTGTTCGACGAACAAGCGTAAAAGCTGGGTGTGTACCAACTCTTAAAGCAAACTTTTTATTGTCAACTAAGCGGTAACGTACCCACCATATCAGACCACCTTTTTCGGCGGTAGGTACGAGACGAATATCTGGCTCGAAACTAAATTTCTTTTTTCTGATAGATAAATTGGCCACAAAAGCTGGGCTATTCAACGAAAACGTTGGAATGATAGAAAAACCATTATTAGTAAAGCCCACCGAGCCAGAAAAAGAAGAAATATTGTTGGTACTATCTGATGATTGGGCAACTGCAAATAAAGAAACTAAAGAAAACAAAAGAATGTATAAATGCTTCATCTAAAGGGTATTAAATTATAAAATATTAAACTACAAAATTAGTCTTCACCAATGCTATTAATTTTATACATTTTACGGTTTTACTTACCCATTTTACAGATTGCAGATTAGATACTAATTTTTATGTATAGTTTTGAAGAAAAAAGCTAATGATAGTTTTCGATACCATAAAAAAATATAGTGAGATGTTCAGTAATAAAACGCTGCATCCGCTCATCAATATTGTCGATTTAAACAAATCTGAGCCATTGCCTCGGCCTAAGTTTACAATCAATTTTTACGCTATTATAATCAAAGACACTCGATGCGGTGATTTACGATACGGCAATCAATATTATGACTATGACGAAGGTACGCTTGTTTTTTTTAGTCCAAATCAGATAATTACGAGCGAACCCGAAGGCGAATTACATCAACCTTTTGGTATTGCTCTCATATTTCACCCTGACTTTATTGCTGGCACGAGTTTGGGCAAACAAATCCATGAATATTCTTTCTTTGGTTATCAATCGAACGAAGCTTTGCACCTCTCAGAAAAAGAAAGAAGTGTGGTGAATCAATGCTTCGATAATATTTCGACCGAAATTGGCCAAAACATTGACCGACACAGCAAGAAATTGATTATTGCCAACCTCGAATTATTATTAAAATACTGCACTCGCTTCTACGACCGTCAGTTTATAACCCGTGAAAACGCCAATCAAGGCATTATTGAACGATTTGAACTAATGCTCAATGAATATATTTTTAGCGAAAGACTGAAAATAGAAGGACTACCTTCAGTAGCATATTTTGCCGATGAATTGCATCTTTCGGCCAATTATTTTGGAGATTTAATCAAAAAAGAAACTGGTAAATCAGCACTGGATTTTATTCATCTTAGACTCTTAGAAACTGCCAAAGAAAAAGTTTTAGATACTACCAAATCTATCAGCGAAGTAGCTTTCGATTTAGGATTCAAGTATCCTCAGCATTTTACGAGGCTTTTTAAGCAGAAAGTAGGAATGTCGCCTAACGAATATCGGAGTTTGAATTAATAAGCACGGGTTAGGAGATTATAACAAATCAGAAAATTCAAAAAGATATATTTCTATATTTGTACTATCAATTCATCTCTAATTACTATGCTTACAAAAGAAGAAATCGATTTTTTAGATACCAATGGTTATCTCAATTTGGGACAACTGCTTTCGGCCGAAATAGTAAAACAAGTCAACGAAAGAATCAGTCAAATTAAAGAAGATGAGGGCGAAAATGCAGGAGCCGAACTGGCAGAATCGAAGTACATACGCCACCCAAAAGAAGAAGGTGCTGACCGCTTGGCTGATTTGGTAAACAAAGGACAAGTTTTCGATATTTTCTATACTCATCCACGAGTTTTGGCTGGAATTGAAGCTGTTTTAGGAAAAGAATATAAACTATCATCGCTTAATTATAGAGCAGCAAAGCCAGGAAAAGGGCATCAAAAACTTCACGTAGATTATAAAAATGCGGTGGCTAATGGCCATTATAAGGTTTGTAATAGTATTTGGTTATTAGATGATTTTACGGAATTGAACGGCTCGACACGTATTGTACCTAAAACCCACAAATTGACTATTTTACCCGATGAAGGAATGGTCGATACCAACGAAAAACATCCCGATGAGATTCGTATAATTGCTCCCGCAGGGTCAGTATTTATATTCAATTCGCACGTTTGGCATGGTGGAACAACCAACTTTACAGAAAACGACCGCCGCAGCATTCATAGTTATTTCTGTACCCGTGACCAACCTCAGCAAATTGACCAGAAGCGATATATTACCCAAGAAACTCTTGAAAGAATTGGAGAAAAAGGCAGACAAGTTTTGGATGTATGAATGTAAATAAATAGAGACAAAGCCTATTCTGGATAGGCCTTGTCTCGGCAATGTAATTATTATATTACAAATCTTTTTTCTTCAAAGCCTTCACTGCATAATCAGCCGCACGAGCCGTCAGTGCCATATAGGTAATAGATGGATTCACGCACGATGCAGAAGTCATTGCGGCACCATCGGTTACGAATACATTTTTGCAATTATGCACTTGATTGAAGGCATTTAGCACCGAAGTTTTAGGGTCACGACCCATGCGGGCAGTTCCCATATCGTGTATGCCCAAACCCATGTGTGTTGGGCGGTCATAAGGTGTTACGTTTTTGAAACCTGCTGTTTCGAGCATTTCTACGGCAGAGGCAATAATATCTTTACGCATTGCCCAATCGTTTTCTACAAATGCAGCATCGGTCACTATCATCGGAATTCCCCATTGGTCTTTTTTCTCTGGGTCGAGATAAATTCTATTGTTTGGGTCTGGCAAAATTTCGCCAAAACCGCCAATACTGATAGTCCATGCACCAGGTTTAGTTAATCCTTGTTTGAAATCAGCACCGAAACCATCTGCTCCAACTCCTCTGCTCCAACCCTCTCGACTTGCTCCACCTTGATACCCAAAACCTCTTAGATATGCCGTTTGTTTATCATTTCCCCAGTTTCTGAAACGTGGAATATACATCGCATTTGGGCGTTGACCATACACATAATCATCTTCAAAACCTTCAATCGAAGCCGTTGCTCCCGAACCCAATTGATGGTCCATTAGGTTTCTACCTACTTGGTCGCTGTCATTACCAAATCCATTTTGAAAACGATTTGATTTTGAATTGAGCATCAAAGCAGCCGTATTGATAGAACCTGCATTCAGGAAGATAATTTTAGCAAAATATTCTTCGGTCTGCATGGTGTTTTGATTGATAATTTTTACACCGCTGGCACGTTTTTTTTGCTCATCATAGATAATTTCGGCCACTATCGAATCGTGCAAAATACTCAAACGATTGGTTCGCATTGCCGCTGGAATTGAACCCGATAAAGAACTGTAATACCCCCCATACGGACAACCTCTCTGGCATTTGTTTCTGTACTGACACGATGCTCTACCCAGCGAAGTATGAATGTCTTGCGGTTGTGTAAGATTCGCCACTCGCCCAACCGTTACAGGACGGTTAAATCTTTCCATCATCTTATTTTTGAAATGAGCTTCGGGAGCAAACAAGGGCATGGCAGGTAAGAAATGCCCATCGGGTAAAACCTCTAAGCCTTCTTTTTGCCCACTTATACCTACAAATTTCTCGACGTGTGTGTACCACGGCTCTAAATCTTCGTAGCGAATTGGCCAGTCAATGCCGATACCTTCTTTGGCATTGGCTTCAAAATCATGTTTTCCCCATCGGTATGACTGACGCCCCCAGTGCATGGATTTCCCGCCTGTATGATAGGCACGAATCCAGTCGAAAGCACGTTTTTCGATGTAAGGATTTTTTTTATCGTTGGTCAGGTGATTTACTACTTCTTCGCTTCCAAGACCCCAAAAGCGACTATTTGCCCAGCGTTCTTCGGCCGAAATATTAGAGGTTTTACCACGATGTTCAATTTCCCACGGTTGTTTCATGGCAGTATCATAGCCTTCAATGTGCTTAATTTCATGCCCTCTCTCTATCATCAAAACTTTCAGGCCTCTTTCGGTTAGTTCTTTTGCCGCAAAGCCACCTGACATTCCCGAACCGACAACGATGGCATCAAACGTATTATTCTTTTTTGATTTTATATTCAAATTCATGATTCTAATTAGTTATTGGTTATTGGAAAATTAATGAATTAAAAAATGATTCATTTCTAATCACCTTTAACCCATCAATTAATTAATAAGCATACGCTTTTTGGTTAGGTTTTAGCTTGATGAGTTCAAGTTTACCTGGAATTTGTACATATTCAAACGAAGCCTTTAAGCCAGCTTCTGATGTGAAATACCCCAAGAGCGTAAGCTCTTTTACTAATCGCCAAAAAGGAGTTGTTTTACTGGTAATCTTCTTGGTTTCTTGTTCCAAGAGTTTCAAAACACCTCTTCTTTCATCGGTATTTAGTTCCAAAAACTTCACTTTTTCCATAGAGGCTAAGCCTTCCATAAAACTTTGGTGTTCGGGGGCTTTATAACAATCTTTTAGCATCATTTCAATGAATGCAGGTACGCCAACATCCTTTGCCCCTACAGTATCGGTTTTAGGAATAATTAGTTCGGCAATTTCGGCTACAATTTTTTGCTGAGTACTGGTTAGATTAAAAGCGGCTCCGTTGGTATTAGGTTTTGTAGAACTTTCCCAATTATCCATCGCCATAAGTGTTGGTGCAGAAAATGCCCCACCCAACATCAAGGCTACATTTTTTATGACCTCTCTTCTGTTCATCTTGTATATTATAGGATTGAATAATTTTAAGAAACAAATATATTTATTCAATTTTATAATTGCGTCATGTTGTCATTATTTATTCGTGTAAAAATTACACTAAAAAGGTAACATTCCGTATTTTATTTTCAACAAAAAAGGGCGTATTAAATACGCCCTTCTAAAATGACCTTTCAATGTTTTTCTTTTTTTTCCAAGGTGCAGTGGTTTGTCGAGATAAATCATATAAAAAATACAAAACGACTCCCAAAAAAATAAGAAAAATGATTCGAAATAGTTTTTGATTCCGATTGGTAGAATTATTCTGTGCCATGCTAATACTATTTTCTAAACTCTTTGATAACCGTTAAACGCCCAAAAGAGTTTTCATTAATTTATGAATGACTGATACTCTGTGGAGAATAATACCCCAAAAACTTCGCCATTTTGCTTGATACTTCGGCCCATTTGATGTTCTCAAATTCTAAAATGATTACACCTGCCTTATCCATCGAGCCACCAATATCGGCACGAGTAAGATACTCCGAAAAAAATGTAATATCAGGATTATGGCCAAAAATAGCTACTACATTCACGGCTTCATCTAATTGATTGACGGCTGATAAATAGCTGCGGGGACCTCCTCCATAAATGGCATCATCAATCACAATGGCATCGGCATCGTAGTGTAATTGTTCGGCAAAAATCTTGGCAGTTGCTTTGGCACGTTCAGCGGCACTACTCACAATTAAGTCGAGTTTAAGTCCAGTTCCTGCCAAAAATTTCCCCATTCGTGCCGACTCAATGATACCCGTTGGGGTTAAATCTCGGTCAAAATCGCGAAACATGGGAGAGTTTCCTCCATCTTCAGCAGTAGCATGACGAATGATGTAAAGGGTTTTATTCATATTTTCGATGGTTTTGGCACGAATATACAAGCATTGTTGAAAAAAACTTAATTTTTCCTGAAAATTTATTGAATACAAATCGACTATTCGGCAGAACTATTCTTCACAAAAAATTAAAGTCTTGATTATGAATTAGGTTATATTTTTTTTCATCACCACAGCCGACGACGGGCAAACTGACGAAAATTGTTGACTATTCTGAATTTCGATTGGCACATTTGCTCGCTCAATTACTTCATAAGTACACTTTTTCTCAAAAAACTCTTTCGCATTTGTTGTGAGTAAATAAAGCTCTTTTATATTTTGAGTTTTAGCATACATTTCTAAATTTTGAACAATCAAATGCCCATAACCATTCGATTGTTGATTTTCTACAACGCTCACCGAACGTAAAAGTCCAATATTACCAAGTATTTCCAAACCAGCCGTACCAATTATTTCTTCACTGGTTTCTAAAGAAAACAATGTTACATTTTCGCCAATATCGCTTATCGGCAAATTCGCCGACGTAAGCAATGCTAATACTTCCGAAACTTTTTCGGGAGAGGTTTTCTTGAATTCGATATTCATTGTATGATTACATTGACTAAAAACACTCTATTTTTCAACCTACACAGCAATAATGCAATGAATATTTTATCTACCCAAAAGAAATTATAAAAACTTTATCTTTGTTTTGTCAATACGAATAAAAGCCAATTAAAAAGTACTTTAAATTGTATTATGTTTAGTTATAATCCAAAAGATTGGTGGAAACTCATTTTTTATTTCCACAAAGCTGACACTTTCCGCAAACTTTTACCCGCTATGGCAGCCGTAATGGTTTATACATTTTTCATTTCATACCTCGAAAATGAAGTTTTTCACTTCATGCCGCTCAAAAATCCGTTGGCCATACACTCATTAGTAGGTTTTGTGCTTTCGTTATTATTGGTTTTCCGTACAAATAGTTCGTATGACCGTTGGTGGGAAGGACGTAAAATTTGGGGAAGCTTCACAAATAATTCTCGTAACTTAGCCTTGAAAATCAATGCTTTACTACCCGAAAACCACGAAAGTCGAGAAGTTTTTAGGGTTTTGATTGGCAATTACATCCACTCCGTAAAAGACCACCTTCGTGGAAATGCCAATCATACACATTTGGAGTTTGTGGGCAACTACGATGCAAGTTTTTACATAAATTATAAACACATACCCAACCGAATCGGACAAGCTATTTATTTAGAAATCAATCGCTTGTATAAATTGGGCATCATCAAAAGAGAACAGTTATTGGTCTTGAACAACGAATTGGTATCGTTTACGGATAATCTTGGGGCTTGTGAGCGAATCAGAAATACACCGATACCTGCATCTTACAATATTTTTATAAAAAAAATGATATTTTTGTATGTGTTCACCATGCCATTTGGCTTTGTCTTGGAGTTTAAATACTGGGCTGCTCCTATTGTTACGTTGATATTCTATGCTTTTGCAGGTATCGAAATGATTGCCGAAGAAATAGAAGACCCCTTTGGCACTGATACTAATGATTTGCAACTTGATAGTATCGTTAAGAATATTAAAGGAAATTTAATGGAAATTTTCAGAAATTAATTTATTTCAGTTTGGATATAGCTACCAAACATTTATCGCAACCAATCGTTTATAATTTACGTCATCAAAATCAACAAATAAACTTATATGTATGAAGACCAAATTGAATAAGTTTTTATTAGTATTTTTCATGGTTGGAGCTTTTTCGTGTAAAAAAGATACCGTTGAACCAACAAAAACTACTTCAGGTACAACTACCACAACAACCAGCCCCAACGCTGCGGCTAATAGCTGGGTTTACGACCAACTAAAAGAATGGTATCTATGGTCAGATAAATTACCAACCAAAGATAAAACCGACCTGACATTAGTCACAGGCAAAGATGGAGAAGATGATACAAAGAAGTATTATTTTTATTCGTTGCTCAATGATTACCCAAATACTGACCGCTTTTCGTGGATTCGTGAAAACATTGTTGATTTAAATAATTCATTAAGCGGCGTAAGCACTTCTTTTGGGTTTTCTCGTACGGCAGTTTATTTGGATAATACCCAAACAAATGTCGTATTTTTTATTTCAAATGTAATCTTGGGAAGTCCTGCCGAAAAAGCGGGATTGAAACGTGGCGATATTGTTTTGACCATCAACGGTACACAAATCAATGGGACAAATTTTTCGTCATTAATCACAAACAACGAAACCGCAACTTTTGGCTTAGGTGAATTTAAGAACGGCACCTATGTACTTTCAGGAAAAACTATTACAGCAACTAAAGCTGTTGTACAAAACAACCCAATTCAGTTTACAAAAATCATCGAAAAAGGCAATAAAAAGATTGGTTATTTGGTTTATACACAGTTTTTAGAAACCTACGATGAGCAATTGAAACAAGTTTTTGGGCAATTCAAAGCTGCAGGAGTGAACGAATTAGTGTTAGATTTACGCACAAATGGTGGTGGCAGAATCTCTTCGGCTGATTTAATATCTTCATTAGTTGTAAAAAACTTAAACACAAATAACGTAATTCATCAAGACGAATGGAATGCTACAATAAAAGCGAAGTATCCATCGGTAGCCACGCCAACAAAGTTTAGTAATCAACCCAATAATCTGAATCTTAACCGCTTGGTTGTGCTTACTTCAAACGGAACGGCATCGGCCAGCGAATTAGTAATCAACAGCTTACGACCATATATGGATGTGGTGATTATTGGCCAGAACACTTACGGAAAAAATGTAGGTTCGATAACCCTTAAAGACGAAACAACTCCTGCTCGTTGGACCTGGGGCATGCAGCCAATTGTGTTGCGTACCGTCAATTCAAAAGGAGAATCGGATTATGGTACAAAGAGTGGTTTCACACCAAATTATATAGTTTCGGATAATATTTATCCATTTAAGCCGTGGGGCGACGAAAGCGAAACATTACTCAAAAAAGCACTGGAAGTAATTACGGGAGTCGCTATCCCAGCAGAAGCATCTTCGAACCGTTCGTTTAGAACGATTGATAAAGCGGCTATTTTAGAAGAATATATTTCAGATAATCCTGCTGATAATCGTAAGGATATGTTTGCAAATTTGCCAGTAAAATAATCATTAATTATTTCTAAACGCATAAAAAAGGTCTCTCAGAATATTTTCGAGAGACCTTTTTTATATACTATAGACTATAAATTATCAGCTGAGCTTATTTCACATCAAAAGTACCACGACCAATACTAAATCCTTCTGAATAAAGTTCGATGGTATATTTTCCCTTTCCGTAGGTTGAACCACGAGAATAGATAAAATCAACAGTTTGACCCGTATTATCATACATTACTGATTGTTTGGCCGTATAAACCATTTCTTTACCACCGTAATTAAATGCCCCCGAACCAGTAGCCATATCCGAAATACAGTTGCCTTGTGGGTCGAGCATACGCATGTAAATCACTTTGTTTTCACGCTTAGTCAAAGGATTTTCAACCAATTTGAAAGAGATTTTCACTTTTTCAACACGTCTGGCTTTATATTCTCCCCCTTCACGCTCTTTTCCACGAGAGTTGATAGCATTTACCGACACATTCATGGCTTTCAAGGCAGCGGCAAGTGTTACTTTTTCGGCCAATTCTTTGTTCTTAACCGTTGTTGCATAAACCGAATCTGCAAGGGCTTGTTTATCCGTTCTCAATGTCGAAACATCCGTTTTCAAATTCGAATTTTCAGTTCCCAAAGTTTTCACTTCGGTTGTCAACTGAGCATTTTCTTGTCTTAATTTGGCTATCTCCACATCTTTTGCACTCAGAGCCGCCTCATAGCCTTTAATTTTGCTTTCAAAACTACGAATAGATACACTCTTAGAATTTACTAAGTTTTTCTTATCTTGTTCGAGTTGAGCTTTTAGTGCTTCAAGGTCAGCCACTTGCCCACCCAGAGACGTTACTTCTGCAATTTTTTTATCTAATTCAGCTGAAATTGAATCAAGTTTAGTATTTGTCAACAATAACTCTTTCGTTTTTGTTGAAATATCAACGTTTTTAGACTCAATATCTTGACGAGCGTTGAAGTAAAGAAACCCAAAAAGGATAGCCAACGCACAAGCCAAAACGAGGCCAGCTGTCATGGCTGTATTACTTTTTCTTTCTTGCATGTTTTCCATAGAAATTGAATGTTAAGTATTTAGAGTTACAGGTTTATTAACGGCAAAGTTATATTTTTATTGAAACTATTTATATTTTAGATACAAAATTTGTTGTTTTTTTCAATAAACGACAACCGAATCTGTATTTTGCGAATAATTAGTTTGATTATTGGCTTTTAATCTCAAAAGAAAGGCGTTTATGGCACTCATCACCAAGAAAAAAATACCGTTTAAAATTTCGCCAAAACTACGAAAATACCTCACAAAGTATGGTCGTGAAAAACAACTGCCTATAAAATATACCGATTTACTGCGTTACGATAATGCCTTTCCGCTGTATGATAAAAAAGGGAAAGATACGCTTTGGGAAACGGTGATGTACCCACAAAATGACCTCGAAGAAATCTATGAAGCTTTAAAAAACATCTATGCCGATTTAAAAACCGACGGCGATGAAGCCGTAATTAAACACTTAGTCGTGGATAGAGTTGATACTTGCACGTATGCTAATACGAAGCCCTTCAGAATCCGAATTGTAAATAAAATCAATGATAATCACGACTATTTTTATATCAAACTCGCCGATGCTTCTCGGATTTACGGACTTGAACTGGAGCATTTACTTTCACCCAATGTGATGGGTTATTGTACGCACGAAGAGACATTGGTCGAAGAACATATTGCAGGAATTCCTGCCGACCAATTTATGAATAACCACCTCAATGATGCAAATTTTAATCCGATTCGTTTGAGTAAAGAGTTTATTAAGTTTAATGAGCGTTGTTTCGTAAGACTCTTGGGCGATATGCACTCTTCAAATTTTGTGATAATCGTTACACCCGATTTTGAGGATTTTCATTACCGTTTACGTGCCATTGATTTCGACCAACAATCTTATGAAGCATCAAAATCGGTCTATATGCCACAATACTTCAAGCAAAACTACGCCATGATTCAGATGGGGATGAAATATCTAACGGCAGAGTCAGTGAAGCAATATCAAGCCGAAGAACGTACATTGATTGCCAATAGATTGCGTGAAGAAAAAAGCAGAATGCACGATTTGATTGAAACCATGAAAAAAGATACGCTTTCGTTGCCCACCAATCTCGAATCGCTCAAACAAGACTTGGCAAGACATTATAAAAACCCCAATTTTTTGAACTGTAAAAGTATGGGAGAAGTGGTAGAATTGAGTCTAAAACAGGTTTTGGTGCATTGAACACGGTTAGAAAATAAGAGCTATTTTCCAACCGTGTTTTTTTAACTCTTCGTAATCGCCCAAAACAATAACAACCAACCAATGACCAATAAAGTACCACCAATCGGAGCAACCGCACCGAATACATTGAGACCAGTAAAACAAATAGTGTATAAAGCTCCGCTAAAGATTAATACACCCGCCAAAATACAATATCCGCTATATGACAAAGTTTTTGAAGGAATATGCTTGGCCAAAATTCCAATCAATACCAATGCAATGGCATGATAAAATTGGTAACGAACTCCCGTCTCAAAAGTCTCAAATCGGCCACTTGCCGTAAGCATCGGCTTAAGAGCATGAGCCCCAAAAGCACCAACCATCACCCCTACTGCACCTAAAAGTGAGCCTGCTTGCAAAAAAAGTTTATTCATAACGAGTTGTTTTAAATTAATGCCGTGAAATTACTCAAAAAAGGGTTTCATTCTATGGCAATTTTGAAAAATCAATCATGGGAGTTTTTCCTTTGAGTGGTCTTGTAAACTTCTGATTGAGCGTTGTATTATCATTAAAGAATCCACAATTTCTCAAATAAAACTGGCCATTTTTCATGCCTCCATCATAATCTACTCGGTACCCCTTACGGGCAGTATTATCAGCCGTTAGTGTAACTTGATTGAGTTCTGTCCAGCCATTCTTTTCCGTATAAACCCACTGGTTATCAAAATTCCCCATACGTTCTTGGTTGCCAGTTTCAGGAATAAAGTTTTCGAGAAACGAGTACAAACTTTTCAAGTAAGTTGAAGTTTTAGGACGTTTAAAACTTGCAATCAATCGCCATTGATTTTCTTCGGGAGCGAAAAAATAAGCCGTGTAAGTAGTATAATTATCGGCGGTTGGTTTTCCTTGCAACAAAAACTTGTAGGTGTTTCCCGCTTTCCAATTATACTTCAAATAACTTTGTCCACCCGAACCTTCATTCCCAAATTCGCCTGTATAAACGCCATCTCCCTTTTTCAAGAGCAAAATCTTTTGGTCTTGTGGAATTGCCGCAGGATTATTGGTCGTGAACGGGCTCCAGACCGAAAACAAAATTCTCCGCTCAGTTACCGAATTTACCTGCATTCCGAAATAGCCTTCACCAAAGCCATTGGCCATAAAATACGAGCCAATTACGTCATTTTCTTTCGGAATCGTGACTTCATTATAAAACCATTCCACATTCTCCAAACCATCAGTCGGATAACGCAAATGCACCGACGGCCCTCTTCTTCCCCAATAAAAATAATTCCCATCGTTGTTTTTTACATACGTAAGTTCAGAAGTAACCGAAGTCCCACTCACACCTAAACTTGCAATCGTACCAAAACTTGTGTTTGTTTTTGAAATTCCTTTTATATCGACCGAAATATAGCCCGCTTGTGGCAAATTCCATTCTCCTACAAAAAACTCTCTTTCCACCTCTCCTTCCGCCACAAATTCTATACTTTTGCCTAAAATACTGACACTAATTTTACTTTTACTCCCTTTCGGATTCATCAAGACCGATACTTTGAGTGAGCCTTGTTGAGTAACTTTAAAATAAGTTTGGCAAACGGTCTTGTCAGCATTCCAGTTTACCAAACCTTGCTCCTTGATTTCACCACCGTTGGTAGTCCAAGCATTTCCACCGAGTGGAATCATCTGCTTATTCATATCATGCTCATTATCAATCACTTTATCGGCCTTACATTGCAAAAAAGCTGTCAGAAATACGAGAATTAAAAATTGAAGTTTCATTGTTATTGAGGAAGGTTGATAAAAATTTTTGGTGAAGTTAATTAAAAACAAAATTATATACTATTGACATTTCAGCGAATAAATTCACTGACTACTATTACTATAATACAAGGATATCATTCCCGTTTTCGACTTGAAGTCGGAAACATACATTTTTCATAATACTTTATTCCAGTTAAAACATAAAAGCAGATGGAACTATGAGGAAATAAAATTAGTTGTATATACATACAATGTAATTGTAATTATCAAACAACTACAAAAATGGCAACGATAAAATCAGTTCAACAGATATTAACTCCGCCTCCATCTCACATGGTAGGTGATGGTTTCAGAGTGCATAATTTTTTTCCGAATGGCTATAAAATGGGAATTCACCGCATGAGTCCATTTTTTTTGCTCGATTATAATTCAAAAGTTGAGTTTCCACCAAAAGACGAGCCTCGTGGCGTAGGCGTGCATCCACATCGTGGTTTCGAGACAGTCACGATTGCTTATCACGGTAAAATTGCTCACCATGATAGTAGCGGAAATAGTGGCGTTATTGGTACAGGAGACGTACAATGGATGACCGCAGGAAGTGGCGTACTCCACAAAGAGTACCACGACCGAGAATACAGTAAAGCTGGTGGATTATTTCAGATGGTACAGCTTTGGGTGAATTTGCCAGCCAAAGATAAAATGACCACACCCCACTATCAAGGCATTGAAAATATTCAACTTGGCAAATACTATTTACCTGATAATCAAGGACTTGTTGAGGTAATTGCTGGTGAATATAAAGGCATTAAAGGAGCAGCTTCAACCTTTACACCAATCAATATGTATAATGTTCGGGTAAAAAAAGGTGCAATAGTTGATTTATCTTTGAATGAAAAACACAATACAGGAATCGTGGTCATAGAGGGAAGCGTAAAAGTAAATGATACCGAAACCGCCCCAGTAGATAATTTTATTTTATTCAGAAACGATGGAACGGAAATGAAAATTGAAGCCCTCGAAGATGCAGTCCTTTTGGTATTGAGTGGTGAGCCAATCAACGAACCAATTATGCAATACGGTCCATTTTTGATGAATAATAAAGCTGAAATCTTGCAAGCATATGACGATTTAGCCAAAGGAAAGTTTGGAGTACTGGAAGATTAATAGACGAAATTCAAGAGTCAGCGTTAATTTTTCTAACATTCATTCTGTCATCGCACGGGGTGACCCCTTCAAAATTAACTCAATGAAACGTATAGATTTTTTGAAAACACTGGGGGTTTTCCCTTTTATAAATATGAACTTACACGAATTAAAAAATATTTCGGACGAATTTCCGAAATCAGATAAAATGCCTGTTGTATTTATTGGTCACGGAAGCCCAATGAATGCTTTAGCCGACAATAAATTTACGGATAGTTTGGCTCTTTTGGGTAAATCTATCGAAACTCCAAAGGCAATTTTGGTGATTTCGGCTCACTGGCTCACGATGAATAAAACGTATGTTTCGGTCAATCCTTTTCCAAAAACAATTTATGATTTTGGTGGATTTCCAGAAGCACTTTACAAAGTAAAATACGAACCAAAAGGCTCGCCCGAAATGGCTCGTGAGGTAATTAAAGAGGTAAAATCTATTGGTATTTTAGAAGAACATCAAATGGGGCTCGACCACGGTGCTTGGTCGGTATTGCGTCATATCTATCCTGCCGCTAATATTCCTACGTTTCAGATGAGTATTGATTTCTCTAAATCACCACAATATCATTTTGAGTTGGCAAAAGAATTACAAAACCTAAGAAACAAAGGCGTCTTGATTCTTTCAAGTGGAAATATCGTGCATAATTTACGTCAAGTAAAATGGGGCGATACTAATCCAAGTCCTTATGATTGGGCAGTTGAGTTTGATGCAATCGTAAAAAATAAACTCGATAACCGACAATTGGATGATTTAGCAGATTTCAAAGCTTTTGGGCAGATTGGACAAATGGCTCATCCATCTTACGACCATTATTTACCGATGGTTTATAGTGCGGGATTAATAAATCAGAAGGAAGCTATCAAATACACTTACGAGGGTGTAGAAATGGGAAGTATTAGTATGAGATGTTTTCAAGTAGGTTAATATAAATTGTGCCACATTTTTTGAAATATGGCACAATTTTTCTCTATTTCTGATAAATTCTTCCTCCAAAAATCTTACTTCCAACTCTAATCATGGTGCTACCTTCTTCAATGGCAATAGCATAATCGCCACTCATGCCCATTGAGAGAGTAGTTAATGATGAATGCGGCGGTTGATTAATTGTTAATGATTGGAAAAAATCTTTCAACTTTTTAAACTCTTTTCTGATTTGGTCTTCGTCTTCAGTAAGGGTCGTCATGCCCATGAGGCCTACGATTCTTATATTTGGTAGTTTTTCAAGCGTTT
Organism: Cytophagaceae bacterium; assembly: GCA_027488335.1. Lineage (GTDB taxonomy): Bacteria > Bacteroidota > Bacteroidia > Cytophagales > Spirosomataceae > Emticicia. The sequence goes on along the minus strand of JAIYBU010000110.1, from coordinate 30,532 downwards.
CGGATTTCAAAATCTCCAAACATTCTTCTTCGGTCATACCACTTTTGGTGTCTTCTTCGGCAATATAAATCTGCAATAAACAATCAATCACTCGGTGTTGTTTGGCAGCTTGTTTATTAATTTCTTGCAAAAGTTTCAAGCTATCCACTGAGTGAATCAGGCTCACAAAAGGAGCAAGATATTTTACTTTATTCGACTGTAAATGGCCAATGAAATGCCACTCAATATCCTTGGGCATTTGCTCGTATTTATCGACCAATTCTTGCACATAATTTTCACCAAAACGCTTGAAACCAGCATTATAGGCCTCCATTAGCATTTCCACTGGCTTGGTCTTTGATACAGCTACAAGAATAACGCCTTTCCCTTCTATTTCCTTCTCTATGAACTGAATATTTTCTACAATTGCCATGTCTTTAAGTTCTGAGTGTAGCGTGCTGAGTTGAAACTGAGGGTATAACTCAGCATTCATAACTCTTTTATGATGCCACCGAAGTTTGATAAATATCGTACCAATCTTCACGGCTTAATTTAATATCTGAAGCACTGGCAGCATTGCGAATACGAGCTTCTGACAATGAACCAATGATTGGTAAAGTCCCCAATTGCATCAACCACGCAACAGCCGTTTGCTCTACGTTGGCGTCGTATTTTTTGCCGATTGCTTCGAGTTTTGTTTTCAAAACTGCCGATTTCCCTTCTTTTCCGTCAAGAATTTCGCCACCAGCAAGCGGTGCCCAAGCTAAAGGTTTACTGAAACTTTGCTTGATAAAATCGAGACGACCGTCTTCGATTGCTGAAATATTCATCAAGTTTAGCTCAATATGATTCGTTACGATTGGAATCGTAAGGTAAGAAGCCAATAGTTGATGTTGGAATGCCGTAAAATTAGCTACTCCAATGTGCTTAACTTTTCCAGCATTAACAATCTCGGCCAAGGTCATGGCAGTTTGTTCTGGGTCGGCCAAGAAATCGCTTTGATTCAATAAGAAAATGTCTAAGTAGTCGGTTTTCAGATTTTTCAGTGAATTATCAACACTATCTAAAATATAATTTCTTGAATTATCAAAGTAAGTTACTTTTCCGCTTTTACGAATACCACATTTGCTAAAAAGCACAATTTCTTCACGTTTGAAAGATTTATTGCTGATTATTTTTCCGAAATGTTCTTCAATCGTAAAATCGCCATAAATATCGGCATGGTCGAAGGTATTAATGCCTAATTCTAAGCATAAATTAATGATTTGCTCCATTTTTGCTGGAGTGTTTTCTAAATTTTCCCAACGCCAAAACCCATAAATGGCTTCCGATACTTTCGGCCCCGAATCACTGAGATATACTTTTTTCATGTTGTACAGTTTTTTATTAAAGTTCGTAAAGATAATAGTTTTAGTTTACTGCTTTAATGATTTCTCAATTCTTTACTCAATTCTCAGTGATGTCCGTAGTTTTTCTCGCCTGCTTTTATTTCAATCGGTAAGAGATTTTGTTTTGGTGGCAGCGGACAAGTGGCATAAGGGGTAAACGCACACGGCGGATTATAGGCTTTATTGAAGTCGAGGTAAGTATATCCATCAGCATCGGGCTTGGTGGTATATACAAATCTACCCGCTCCGTACGTTTCTTTTTTGTTAGTTTTATCGCCGAAGATGATAAAAAGCTCCTGTCCTTCTACCAAAGCATCTAATGTGTATTCTTTTCCTGCAATTGTAAATACTAAAACACCAGGTGAATCTTGTTGTGAAGTTTGTCCAGTTATATCTAAAATAGCAATTTTCTTGCCTTCGGTTGGTACAAACTTGGCTTTCAGCTTCCATTTTGGGTCAATTTTGAAGGTTTCTATTCCATGAAATTCTTTCAAAAATGGGCTTTCTAAATCTCGAAGTCTGATGGCGTAGCGTTCGCCACGTTTTATGACAAACCAGCGTAAAGTATTATGTTTCAGCACGATAGGTTTTTCAGCAGGAAAAACTTTTAGTTTTGTCACTTTTTCGTTCTCATTAAAAATCTCAGCATCAGCTTTTGTTTCTACCAAAACTTCTCCTTTCGATAGAATAATATCTCCTAAGAAAGCCTTACTTCTATCTTTTGGAAAAACAATTTTGTTTTCAGTGTTTCCACCAAACGAATTTCTACCTTCTTCGAGCCAAAACAAACCCGCCAGATTGAGCCAACCATTTTCTTTTTTTAATCCTTCGATGCGTTTCTGATGCCACGCTTTTATTTCCTTTTCATAGTCCGAATCATCAGAAATTGTTATAAATGAAAACAAAGCGACAGATAAAAGTATAGTCAACGCAGAATGTATAGTTAGTTTTCTATTTTGCATGATTATTTGATTTTTTTAGTTTAATTTATTGCAAAAATAGCAAACTTTTAATTAATCTATCAAATCAATAGATTATTGTTTTATCCATTAACGAATCTTACTGATATGAACTTGCTCATTGAGGGTATCTTCAAAGAAATGATGAATCGTGAAAGTCTGTTCTGCTCCTACTTTCTGACCAGTTTGCCCTAAAATCCATTCAATAATTGCTCCAATCGCCAAAATTGGCACTATCCATAAAATAGTAGTATCCAATTTTAGGCTCATTCTGACCAACCCAATCATGGTGATAAAAAATATTCCAAGCCCGAAAAATACATAGCCCATCAGAAATATTGCCCAAACACTTGGGTGCGGGCCGTACATTCCTCTAATAATCGTTTTGTGTTCTTCGGTTTCTTCAAAACTAATGCTCAATTGTGGCGACCAATAATGCTGCTGTTCGGGTTTAATGCGAAGTAAGCCGTGCGTGTTGAAAACTTTTCCCTCAACAGGTAGCGAAGTTTTTTCGAGGCCATCGGTGAGTTGTTTTACAATTTCAGCGGTTGTTTTGCCAGATGTAATTTTAAATTTTGGGCGGGTACGAAACGATGTCATTGTATCAAGGGTTTAGAATAGATGATGACCAAAACTATCGAATGATTTTTTATCTTGAAATGAGAAAAATCATATTTTGGTGAGAATATTTGGAGGATTTTAGCAACTTGAGGAACTTTCATGCGGTAGAATTTTTATCTTTACCGCACCAAAATTGCCAAAACCAATGCCAATCAAAGATTTATTGAAACCTGAAAAGACATTTCGTATTACGGGAATGCTCAGAATTGAGAGCGAAGATGACCGTTTTCTTGGCCCTGGCCGATTGGAATTGCTTGAGAATATCATCGAAACGGGTTCGATTAGTCAAGCGGCCAAACAAATGGGGATGTCGTACAAAAAAGCTTGGGATTTGGTAAATTCGATAAATCAGCATACAATAAAACCCATCGTCAGCACACAAACTGGCGGCGAAAAAGGTGGCGGAACGATTGTTACCGAAGAAGGCAAAGAATTGATTGCAGCATTTAAAAAACTACACGAGGCGTTTCAAGAATCGTTTGATGATAAAATAAAAGAGTTTTTGAACTCATAAACTTTTGTATATTAACATACCAGTTCTACGTAAAAATCAATTTCAAACAAGCAATGACTAATCCCACTGCCAAAAGCTTTTTTAGGGTTGGCACATTAAACTTCTGACTGCCAAAATAAGAACCAGCCAAGCCACCAATAATCGTAGCCAAAACTGCCCATTGCATATTTTCGGGGAGATTGATACCACCTTTTTGTAGCTGACCATAAAGGCCTGATAGCGAATTAACAAAGATAAAAAGTGCCGAAACTGCTGCGGTTTCTTTCAAATTTGCCCATCGCATGAGCAGCATCAGAGGGCTGAGAATAATTCCGCCACCAATACCAATCATTCCCGAAAGTAAGCCAATCAATCCACCCGAAAGTAGACCCGCCCATATCGGAATCGGTCTGTTATTTTTACTATCATCGAATTTAAAGATTAATCGAACGATTGAGAATAAAATACATACAGCAAGAATTTTCTTGTAAATGGAATCTGAAAGTGTCATTGTCCCTCCCACAAATGCCATCGGAATACTGGCCAGAGCAAAGGGTAAGAAAAGTTTTAAGCGAAAATACCCTGCTCGGTAAAAGCCAACGAACGAAAATAATGAAACAGCCAGATTCATGACCAATGCCGATGATTTCATCATTGCAGGAGCTACGCCCATAATTGCCATAATAGCCAAATAACCGCTTGCTCCCCCATGCCCAACCGAAGAGTATAAAAAAGCAACCAAACTCAATAACAATAACAGTAATAATAATGATGACATAGGGTAATTTTAGGGTTATAGTCTATCTTTAATAGGCTTTATTTTTATAATTTACACAAATGATTCTCTAAAAATTTATCTTTTTTTTTCGTTCATCATTTCTTCGTTATATATTTACAAATATAACGAACTATTTTCTTAAAATCCTCAAAAATCCTGAGAATGTCTGAAAAATTACTTTATCATAAATATCGTTATATTTTTTTATATATAACGTTTTTCAAAATTATTTTTCCACAAGAAAGCCAAGCTCAAGCAGCCGATACGTTAAAATCACAAGTCATGAATGAAGTAGTGGTTTCTGCTTCGAGGATTAAAGAAAATTACCTAAAATCGGCAACAAGCATTGAGTTATTGAACTTGAAACAAATTCAGCAAAGTGCAGCGTTGAGCTATTTTGATGCCATCGAAAACCTAAAAGGTGTGCAGCTAATCACGCCGAGTCTGGGCTTTAGGGTTTATAACGCCCGTGGATTTACGAATACTACCAATGTTCGTTTCGTACAACTCGTTGATGGAATTGATAATCAAGCACCGCACATTGGTTCACCAATTGCCTCTGCAATGGGGCCAACCGACCTTGATATTAGGCAAGTTGAGATGATTCCTGGCGTAGCTTCTGCTCTTTATGGCATGAATTCGCTGAGTGGTTTGGTGAACCTTCTTACACTTAATCCGTTTGATTCGCAGGGGTTTAGTATGCAACAAAAAACGGGAGTTAATCATGTGGCAAGCTCTACCATTTCGCCGAAAATATTTTCGGAAACGAGTGTGCGTTATGCAAAAAAATGGAACGAGAAATGGGCATTCAAAATAAATTTTGGTTATCAGAAAGGTTACGATTGGGTGGCCAATTCAACGTTTGACCTTAATTCAACAGCCAATACTTCGGTGAATTTACTCGGAAAAGATAATGTCGGGGCAGACTACGTAAATTCTTACGGAAATGAATCATCGAATCGACGAACGCTTACGCTCGGTGGGAAAAAATATGTAGTTGCTCGAACTGGCTATTTTGAAGAAGAAGTGACTGATTATTCTATCAATAATCTCAAAGCTGATTTTTCGCTGAACTATAAAATAAGACCACAGTATGAAATTGCTTATAGTTTTAAGATTGCTCAGCTTGATAATGTGTATCAACGCACCAATCGTTTTCGTTTGAATGATTATCGTTTATCTCAAAATGCGATAACTTACCAAAGTCCAGGTACACAAATCAAATTATATTTGACAACAGAAAACACAGGAAAATCCTATAATATTCGTTCGATGGCCGAAAATATCGACCGCAGTTTTAAGTCAGATAATGTTTGGTTTACTGATTTTACGAACGAATACAATGCCCAAACCAAAGCTGGGAAAACGGTAATTGATGCACTAAACTTGGCCAGAACGCAAGCAGATAAAGGTCGTCCACAACCAAATACACCCGCTTTTGATGACTTGATTACAAAATTAGGTGACATCAATAATTGGGATATTGGGGCAGCTTTGCGAGTAAAATCAACCATGCTTCATACCGAAGGATTGACTGATTTAAGCAAAATACTATCTTCGACTCTTCAAAAAAAGAATTTTGGATTGTTAGCTGGATTTGATTTTCGAGATTACTTTGTGGTGCCTGATGGAAATTATTTTATCAATCCAAAGGCCGACGGTAAAAATCTAAGTTACTGGAAAACAGGTGTTTTTTTGCAAGGAAGTAAAATAGTATTTGACGAAAAACTAAAAATTGTCTGGACGCTCCGAGCCGATAAAAATCAGTATTTCAATGTACGTTTTAATCCTCGTGGTTCGGTAGTTTACTCAGTCAATGAAAACAATCATTTTAGGGCTTCGTATCAAAATGGTTATCGTTTTCCGAGTTTGTTTGAGGCTTTTTCAAACATCAACAGTGGTGGAGTAAAGCGTGTAGGTGGCTTACCGATAATGTCGCAAGGTATTTTTGAAAACTCTTACTTACGCAAAACCATTGATGATTTCACAGCGGCGGTTAACCAAGATATCAATGTCAATAAACTTACGCAAAACGAGGCCATTATCAAAAACAAAAATCTTCTCCGAAAAAATGATTATTCATATCTAAAACCAGAGTATGTCAATAGTTTTGAGATTGGCTACAAAGGTTATCCTGTGGGCAAAACACTTTTTGTCGATGCCGACTTCTATTATAATCTTTATCGAAATTTCATGGCACAAATTGAGGCAAATGTCCCACTCGGTATAAATGCTGATTCGCTGGCTTTTTATATGTACGACCGCAACAAACAAGCCCGCTATCGCTTATGGACGAACTCAAAAACAATTGTAAGAAATTACGGTGCAAGCATTGGATTGAACTATAATTTCTATAGAAGTTTCTCGCTTAATGTAAACGCTTCTTTTGCAAAACTCCAAAATACGGCCAATAATGATGGTTTTGAAGAAGCCTTCAATACGCCACGATGGATTGCGAATATCGGACTTGGTAACACCAAACTCACAAAAAACATCGGTTTTGGAGTAAACTATAAATATCAAGAAGGATTTTTGTGGCAGTCGGCACTGGCAACGGGTAATGTACCAGAAATTCATAATGTTGATGCACAATTTACATACTATGCACGAAAACAAGGTTTGCAATTTAAAATAGCAGGAACTAATATTTTGAACCGCCCTTACGTGAGTTTTATTGCAGGGCCAAACATTGGAGCATTTTATTATCTGACAATTATGGCAGATTTGGGGAGGAAATGATTATATAAATAATGGTCAAGATTAACTGATTGTAAAAGTTAATCTTGACTACTTCGTTATACCTAATTTTGATAAATCTGTTTTTTTGAGCATTTCATTTACTTCATTTAACTTTTTTTGTACGATTTGCTCAGCTGTTGTTTTCGCAACTATTTTCTTATTTGTTTTCATTTTCTTCCTATTAAATAAAAATCCATTTCTTTACTCGGCTCAAAAATAGTGAGTTCATTGTCAACAACTCCCCAAATTTGAAAATTTTGCTGTAATAATTCTAATTCTCGACCAATTACGATTCTGTATAGTCTTTGCCTTCGGTCATCACTTCCTCTAAAAATAACAAATCTATCTTGATTTTTATTCAAAAAATCCTCAATTATTTTTATCACTGTTGCTAAAACAGTCCTTAAGTCATCGTTATTAGTAACCGAAACATCACTCATTTTTCCGCTTTCCAAAACGTCTAATAAAGCAAGATTAAAAATTTGAAGCGAATCGGTTTGTGTAAATAATACCACTTTCTGAACTACTTTTTCTTGACTAACACTTTCAAATTCATACCTAAATTCGGTTCTTGTAAGTGAAAAGGGGTAAGGTTTCTCATCCATTTATTCGTTCAAAAAATCTTTAGTTTTACAATTTTAGCAAATTTATTTTATTGAAAAAACAAATTTAGACTTTCATATCGTCATTTTCGTCATATATATCACTATTTTTACGCCCTAATTTAATCTTCAAACTATTAAACATGAAAAAAACTCTATTGCTTCTCTGCCTTGTGAGTACAGCAGTTTTTGCTCAAAAGAAGGATTTTGACGAAAAAGAATTAATGTCGGGTAAAACACCTAAAAACTTCACCCAACCATTACCAATCATTCAACGCTGGCTTGACGACGAACGAGTCCTTATCTCTCAAAAAACCACACCCGATGCCGAAGCTAAATCTATGGTTTTGGAAGTGAGCAGCGGAAAAATGACCGAAGCAAGCGAAGAAATCCTCCGCCCAAAAGCAAAACCTGTAAAAACAATCATAAGCAAAAATAATGACCTATTTTTGAAAAGTGGCGATAGTGAAACCCAACTAACCAATGATGCAGCCGAAGAAAAAAATGCCATGTTTTCGCCTGATAGCAACTATATTGCTTATACCAAAGAAAACAATCTTTATTCGTATGATTTCAAAGCAAAAAAAGAGATAAAACTCACCACCGATGGCACAAAAACTACACTAAATGGCTATGCAACATGGGTTTATTGGGAAGAAATCTTTGGTCGCCCGACTCGTTTTCGTGCGTTTTGGTGGAGTCCAGATAGCAAAAAAATTGCTTACATGCGTTTCGACGAGTCAAAAACGATGATGTTTCCGCTTTATAGCAGCGAAGGGCAGCATGGATTTATCGAAGAAACCCGCTACCCAAAAAGTGGCGACCCAAATCCCGAAGCAAAAGTGGGTTTTGTTTCGCCTACGGGAGGGAAAACTACTTGGGCAGCTTTTAATGAAAAAGACGAACAATACTTTGGCTGGCCACAATGGCTACCCGATGGAAGTGGCTTGATGCTTCAATGGATTAATCGTGGCAATGATAATCTGAAACTCTATAATGTTTCGCCAAAAGATGGCAGTAAAAAAGAGCTTTATAATGAAACTCAAAAATCATGGATTGGCATTGATGAAGCCGACGAACGCCTAACCATAATGGATGGTGGCAAAGAAATGATGATTATCAGCGATAAAACGGGTTGGAAACAATTGTATCTCTACGACATCAACGGAAAGTTCATCAATAATATCACCGAAGGAAAATATACAGTAAAAAATGTTGAAGGAATCGACCAAAAAAATCGTGTGGTTTATTTCTATGCTCGTGGTATCGAAAGCACGGCTCGCTTCGACCTTTACCGAGTTGGTTTCGATGGAAAAGGCTTAAAACGCCTCACTTTTGGTGCATATAACAACCGAAATATCAATGCTTCGCCAAATCTGAAATATTTTATCACAACCTACTCAAACATCAATACGCCAACCAGCATGGCAATTGTTGATAACGAAGGCAAAATAGTTCGTGAATTAGGAAGCATCAAAGGAATGGATATGGATAATTATAATTTGGCGAAAACTGAGCTTCTAAGAGTAAAAAGCGATGATGGCATTTATGATTTACCGATGACCATAACCTATCCACAAAATATGGTGGCTGGAAAAAAATACCCTGTTTTAGTAAGCATCTACGGTGGCCCAGATGCAGGTACCGTTTATGACCAATGGACGTGGTCGGCTCGCCAACAATGGTACGCTAAAGAAGGCATTATTCAAGTCGCACTCGACCACCGTGCAAGCGGGCATTTCGGAAAAGAAGGAGTGGCATATATGCACCGTAATTTAGGCTACTGGGAAATGAAAGACTACAAAACGCTCGTTAAATCATTGATAGACAAAGGAATAGCCGACCCAACAAAAATCTGTATCACAGGTTTTAGCTACGGTGGCTACATGAGCTGCTATGCTCTGACCTACGGAAGTGATGTATTTACCCACGGAATGGCAGGCGGAAGCGTGGTAGATTGGAGTTTGTACGACAGTGCCTACACTGAAAGATACATGGATACTCCTGCCGAAAATCCAGAAGGGTATAAATCATCGAGTGTTCTGACACACACGAGTAAACTAAAAGGTGTTTTGCAAATAGTACACGGAACGATGGACGATAATGTTCACATGCAAAATAGCATTCAGTTAATCAGCAAATTGCAAGATGAAAAGAAGAACTTCGAGTTTATGCTCTATCCGAATGGCCGCCACGGTTGGGGAGGCAACAAAGGCGTTCACTTCGATAATCTAAAAACGCAATTTATTTACAAGCATTTATTAGAAAAACCTGTTCCAGAAGGGCTACTTAAATAAAGGAAGAATGTAGAGTTAAGACGTGGTCGCCCAAGCGATGAAGAATGAAATAAACTCTTAACTCTACATTTTTAACTCTACACTAAAAAAACTTACTCCCAAACCACTGCTTCCGATTTATTATACCAACCATCAACTTTTGGTGCAAATTCTTTTTCTATAACATTTCGTTTAATTTTGAGTGTTGGCGTCATCTTGTTATTTTCTACCGTCCATGGTTCACGTAAAACTACCAGTCTCTGTACTCTCTCATAATTTTTTAATTTCGGATTTAAGTCTTTCAGTGTTGCCTCCAAACTTTCCGTAACGAGTTGTTTCTCTGTTGCTTTTCCTAAATCTGATAAAACAACTAATCCAATCGGTTGTGGTAAATGATTGCCAACTACACAGATTTGTTCGATGAAATTATTATCAGCAAACCCAAATTCGATTTGTGCTGGAGCCACGTATTCGCCTTTCGAGGTTTTGTACATTTCTTTCACTCGACCCGTGATTTTTAGGTAATTGTCAGCATCTAACTCGCCTACATCGCCTGTATGAATCCAATTATCGGCATCAATTGTTTCGGCAGTGAGTGCAGGTTCCTTATAATAACCATCCATATTCCAATTTGAACGAGTCAAGATTTCGCCCGAACCTTCAGCAATTTTCACTTCCATTCCAGGGTAAATTTTCCCGACCGTTCCATCTTTTACTTTTTCTTTGGGCATCATACACACTGCCCCTACATTTTCGGTCATACCGTAGGCTTCTTGAATAATAATACCCAGTTTTCTGAACCAAACAATCAAACTATTCGGCATTGGTGCAGCACCAGTTAGAATGACTAAAGCTTTATCTAACCCTAAACCTTTTCTGATTTTTTTCTTTACAATACCATTCAAAATCGGAATTTTCAACAATGTATTGAGTTTCTTTTCGGGCATTTTTCCCAAAATTCCCAACTGAAACTTTGTCCAGATTCGAGGAACGGCCAAGAAATGTGTTGGTTCGGCAGCAGCCAAGTTTTTAGCAAAACTGTCAAGGGTATCGGCAAAATAAATCGTTGCTCCCATCGTGATAGCTGCTGCTTCAATGATGTTTCGCTCAGCAATGTGGCAAAGTGGCAAATACGAAAAAAAACGAGCATTTTCAGTATTAAGTTTAGCTATATCACGGGTATGATAAATCACACTTGCCATTGCTCCGTATTTAAGCATTACACCTTTGGGGTTTCCTGTGGTGCCTGATGTATAAATTATCGTAAAAATATCAACTAAACTTGGCACATGGTTTTCGGTTATTGGTGCATATTTTGCCAAAATATCGTTCCATTGTACGTGCGAAGCATCGGGATTATAAGTAGGAAATGAAATACATTTTACGTTTTCGGGAATGCCCGATTTCATTCCTGCCCAATCATCCAATTTTCCTACAAAAAGCACTTCGCAACCACTATGCGTAAGCACTTGATTAATTTGAGCATCGGTTAAGGTAGCATAAAATGGGACTGAAACATGCCCCGCCATCATAATTGCAAAGTCGGCAATGAGCCATTCTGCACAGTTTTTCGAGACCAAACCAATATTACTTTTCGGCGGAAGATTCAGCGATTTCAGATATGCAGCCAAACTACGGGCTTGTCGGCCAGCTTCTTTAAACGTAAAATCTTTGAAGTCATCGCCAAAAGGCTGACGAAGATAAATGTTATCGGGCGTTATTGCTTCCCAATGATAAAAATAGTCTAATAATGTTTTGTTAGGTGAAATTTCCATAGGTATATCAACAGGTTTTATTCTATTTGTAAATTTGCACAAAATAATGAAACAATTTAAAATTTTCAAGAAAAAGATATTAGATTTGGCTTATAAAAATTCAGAAAAAAAATCATCGCATGAAACTGTTCTTTAAAACCTTAAAATACGTTTTCTTTCTTGTTCTAATTACTATCGTCGGACTTTCAGCATTGTATTGGAAAAATGATATTCCGCTCTCAACACTTAAAGAAAAATATGCCAATGCCGACTCAAAATTTATAGACGTTGACGGAATGTCAGTCCATTATAGAATTGAAGGATTAAAAAATGACAGCATTCCGTTAGTTTTGCTGCATGGAACGGGGGCAAGCTTACATACGTGGGATGGTTGGGTAAAGGCTCTTAAAAATGACCGAAAGATTATCCGACTTGATTTACCTGCCTACGGCTTGACTGGTCCAAACCCAACGAGTGATTACTCTCAAGAATTTTATGCTACTTTCATCCATGATTTTCTGACAAAACTTGGCGTAAAACAGTGCATTATTGCAGGAAATTCGCTCGGTGGCTCGATTGCGTGGAATTTTGCGGTGAAGTACCCCGAAAAAGTATCGAAAATGATTTTAGTAGATGCAGGCGGCTACGCAATGAAATCAAAATCAGTTCCAATTGCTTTTCAAGTAGCAGGCTGGCCAATGGTTAAAAATCTGTTTAAATATGTTACGCCCCGTTCGATTGTGCAGAAAAGCGTAGAAAATGTTTATGCCGATAAAAGTAAAGTAAGCGACGATTTGATTGACCGCTATTTTGAATTATCGCTCCGAGAAGGCAATCGTCAAGCATTTATTGATAGAATGTCGGAGTTTAGAAATAAGGGCATTGCTAATGATAAAACCGCCAAAATCAAAAATTTAGCCATGCCAACGCTCATTATTTGGGGCGATAAAGATTTACTAATTCCGCTCGAAGTAGGCGAAAAATTTCATACAGATTTACCGAATGACACTTTGGTAGTTTTCAAAGATTTAGGACATACGCCCATGGAAGAAGATGCCGAAAAAACGGTGGCTGTTGTAAAAGAGTTTTTAAAGAAATAAATGGTAAAACGTCGGCACACAATTTGATTAAGAAAAACTCCTGCCGACGTTTTATCAATTACTATTTTTTATTGAATAATAACTTTCACCACCACTGGCTGATGGTCAGATGGATAACGTTGTTCAAATGAATCGGTCAAGACTCCATATTTTAGAACGGTTACCTGTTTGCTCGTAAAAATATAGTCAATACGGTCTTTCATCGGAGCATCAAATTTAAAAGCATTAAATGTTCCCTCAGGGCCATAAGCTGGGGTTTGTGAAACCTGCTTTGAATCGTTCAATAATGTCTGAATATGTTTAATCTGCTCCGTTTCGGGCGTAGAATTGAAATCGCCTGTCAGAATCGCTGTTTCATCTTTGGCAATTTCTCGGATTTTCTTCACCATCAATTTACCTGACTCTCGGCGTGCTATAACTCCTTGATGGTCGAAATGCACATTAAATAAATAAAACGACTTTTTTGTAGTTAAATCTTTAAACTTTGCCCACGAACAAATACGATTACAACAAGTAGCATCCCAGCCTTTCCCTGGAATATTGGGGGTTTCACTCAACCAGAAATCACCCGATTCTAAGACTTTAAAGCGGGATTTACGGTAGAAAATCGAAGAATGTTCTCCGCCTTGTTTACCATCGTCACGACCATTGCCAATAAATGCAAAATCGCCCATTTCGGCAATATCATCGAGCTGACCACGCAAGCCTTCTTGAATACCAAAAATATCAAACTCATGGAAACGAATTAGTCCTTTTACCAGTTCTTTTCTATTTGGCCAAGCATTGATACCATCATTTTGGGTGTTGTATCTTAGGTTATAAGAGGCGATGGTAATTGGTGCTTTTTCCTGAGCGAACACGTTGAGGGACAGGAAAGAAATAAATATCAGCAGAATACTTTTTTTCATTTTATTAAGGTTTTGTCATAGTTTATTTCACAAAAATAGGACATTTTCTGAAAGTTTTATTCGTCAATCGAATTAAGATATTATTAGCAGATTTTTAATCGCATTTTCTATTTTTGTATTCTCAAACCTTATCCAATTTAATTTTCAAATGAAAAAACTCCTCATTTTACTCTTCATCACCAGTTTTGCTTTTGCTCAAGCACCCAAACCATATGGCGTAACACCATCAGCTGACCAACTGAAATGGCACGATATGGAATATTACGCTTTTATTCACTTCGGTCCGAATGCCTTTACCGACAAAGAATGGGGTGATGGCACCGAAAAAGAAGAAATTTTTAATCCAACTCAACTCGACTGCCGTCAGTGGGCAAGAATTTGCAAAGCCGCAGGCATGAAGGCCATCATCTTGACCGCCAAACACCACGATGGTTTTGCGTTATACCCCAGTAAATATTCGACCCACACCGTTAGGGAATCGAAATGGAAAAATGGTAAAGGAGATATTTTGAAAGAATTATCGGCCGCTTGCAAAGAATATGGCTTAAAAATGGGACTTTATATTTCGCCATGGGATAGAAATCACCCAACGTATGGCACTCCCGAATACAACCAAGTATATGTAAATATGCTCAAAGAAATTACCACCCAATACGGCGATTTATTTGAAGTCTGGTTTGATGGTGCAAACGGTGAAGGGCCAAATGGCAAACGCCAAGTGTATGACTTTCCGCTATTTAATAAAACCGTAAAAACTTATCAACCGCATGCGTTGATTTTTAGTGATGCTGGCCCCGATATTAGGTGGGTAGGAAATGAAAGAGGTTTTGCGGGTGAAACTTGTTGGAATACCATTAATGGAAATCAACTTTTCCCTGCGTATGATAAACCCGCTCACCTCAATGTGGGTGACGAAAATGGTACGCATTGGATTCCAACAGAATGTGACGTTTCGATTCGTCCAGGTTGGTTTTATCATAAAAATGAGGATAATAAAGTAAAAACCGACAAAGATTTAATGAATATTTGGAATAAATCGGTGGGGCGTGGTTCAAATTTATTACTAAACATTCCAGTTGATAATCGTGGTCTCATTCACGAAAACGATGAAAAAGCCCTAATGGATTTCAAGAAAGCAAGAGATACTTATTTCAAGAATAACCTCTTGAGTGCTGCAAAATTTACCAAGAATTTTAGCAAAGACACGTACCACATAAAGCTTACGAAACCTCAGACTTTTAATTGCTTTGTAGTGCAAGAAGATATTCGTTATGGGCAACGAGTGAAAAAGTTTTACATTCAAGCAAAACTCAATGGAGAATGGAAAAACCTCACTTTTGCGACTACAATCGGACATAAAAGAATTGTTTATTTCCCAACAACAACCGCCAAAGAACTCCGAATTGTATTTGACGAAGCTTTTGCGAAGCCAATTATTTCGAACGTAGCTTTATATAATACACCCGAGTTAGTGGAGTGAGTTTTGTAATATATTTATTTGAAGGAGTTTCAAAACATTTTGGAACTCCTTCATTTTATATTTATTTCTCAAAAAAATAGAATTTTGATTTTAAAATAATATCTTTGGAATTCACACTTTTAAAATAATAATCAATGAAACAACTCTTGCTCCTATTCACTTCGGTAATCGCTTTGACAGCTTGTCAGAGTAAAAATGAAACTACAACCGCTGAAACCGCATCAGCCCAAATAAAAGTTGATAGTGTAACTTACAGCCTTAAAACCCCGCCAAAAATCACAAAAGATGGCGATACCGTTATTACAAGTTTTAGTGTAAAATACCCAAAACTTGTTGGTGGCGATGAAGCAATAATCGGCAAAATTAATGCTCAGATTGAACAAATGGTAAAAGACCAAACTTTCAGTATGGACGATACCATACAAACAACTAAGTCAGGTTCGATTGAGCATTTAGCGAAGAGTTTTGTGAAAGAATTTGAAGATTTAACAGCCGAAAACGATGACATGCCTATCATGGGCTGGGATTATGACGGTTCGGGCGATACACTTTTGATTTCGCCAAAAGTGATTTCGATTTATTATCAAGTTTACTCGTTTACGGGCGGAGCTCACGGAAATTCTACCATTACTTACTTAAATTTCAATGCTCAAACTGGTGACTTACTCAAACTGACCGATATGGTTTCGGATACAACAGCTTTGAAAAAAATTGCGGAACTTAAATTTGAGAAAACCCAAAAAGAGTTTGCCAAAGATAATGACTTTAAATATGACCGAGCAAGTTATTTCTGGGAAAAACCCTTTTATTTGCCTGCCAATATAGCTATTACAAAAACTGGATTGCTTTTTATGTATAATCCGTATGAGGCGGCAGCATACGCCCTCGGGCCGATTAGTTTTGACTTAACTTGGCAAGAATTAGGTGCAATTGCAAAAAAAGAGATAAAGTAAAGAGCTTCAAAATAGTTTTTTTCAACAGAAAACCATTCAGCGTTGGAATGGTTTTCTATTTTTTGCCTTTGTTTTGGTATATTAACAAAAAATAATTTGATGTCAAAAACCCGCTATTGCCTTAATCACTTGTGATTTTGGGTCGAGCCAAGTTTCAAAGATTGTGGGTAAATCCTCAAAAGCAGCTTCATGCGTTAACCAAGCTTTTGTGTTAATCTCTCCACTTTCCATTTTAGAAATAATATGTTTAAAATCGGCAGGAAGAGCATTTCTACTGGCCAAAAGCGTAATTTCTCGGCGATGAAAATCAGGGTCGAAAAACGTCACATCACCTTGAAAAAGCCCTACATAGACCAATTTTCCACCGAAAGCCACGTACGAAAACGCTTTCATCATTGACTGTGCATTTCCAGTAGCATCAAAAACTACCGTTGGCATATTTCCTTTTAATATTTTTCTTAAATCATCAGCCGAAAAATCTTCTGAAGCAATAATACTTTCATCAATTCCGATGGCTTCGTTGGCAAATTCGAGGCGTTGTTTACTAAAATCCATTACGGCAATTTTTGCTCCGTTGATTTTGGCAAACTGAATAACCGATAAACCAATTGGCCCTGCTCCTATCACCAGTACAATATCGTTTTCGGTCACATTGGCACGTTGAACTGCGTGCGAACCAATCCCCAAAGTTTCGACCAAAGCCAATTGCTCGTATTCCAAAATAGCTGATTTATGCAGTTTATTGACAGGCACTTTCAAGTATTCGACCATGCCACCATCCACATGCACGCCCAAAACTTTTAGACTTTCGCAGCAATTAGTTTTACCATTTTGGCAAGGCTGGCAAACGCCACAATTCAGATATGGTTCTACTGAAACTTTATCACCGATGTTGATTCCGTTCGCTCCTGCACCATTGCCTAAGCCAATTACCTCCGCACCGAGTTCATGCCCAAGCACACGAGGATAAGAAAAAAACGGCTGACGACCACGATACGCATGATAATCTGTCCCACAAATACCAATTCGGTGGATTTTCAGTAAAGCCTCATTTTCGGCCAAGGTATCATCAAAATCTTGACTAATTAATTGAAATTCTTGCGGTTTATTTAAAATGATTGTTTTCAAAATCTATAAATTTTAGGGTTAAATTTTATTCAAATACAAACGAAATCTCTTTAAAATCAAACTTTTTTATGTCTTCACCTACTTCCATTACCAAATGTCCAGTTTCGGCTACATCAATTATTTTTCCAAGAAATCGTTCGCCATTTTGTTCATACTGATACCATTCATTTATTCTAAATACTCGTTCTAAGTACTTTTTTTTCTGAATCTCGGTGTGCCCATTCTTCAACTGTAAATAATATTTTTCGATACATTCACAAAGTTGCTCAATCAGTTTTTCAATCTCAAAATCATCTTGTTGCCGAGAAGCCAACCGCAACGAAACAGCTTTATCGTTTGCAAAACTTAATTGATTGATATTCAAACCAATACCAACAACCGAATAAGTAATGCGGCTTCCAGAAAGAGTATTTTCAATCAAAACTCCTCCCATCTTTCTACTCCCAACATATATATCATTGGGCCATTTGATTGTGAGTCCGTCTGATAAATATCTGCACAAAAATTCATAAATTCCGAGCGAAACTGCCATATTTAATCTAAATTGTTGAGCAATATTCAAAAAATCTGGCTTCAAAATCATCGAAACCGTAATATTTTGATTGGGCAAAGCTTCCCAAGAGTTTCCACGTTGCCCACGCCCCGCCGTTTGGTCAGATGTTATGACAATTGTTCCATCAAAAACTCGCTTTGTTTGAATTATTTCAGCCGCAATATCGTTAGTTGAATGACAACTTGGCAGATAAACAATATTTTTGCCGAGAAATAAAGTTTTGGGTTGAAAATTGTGCAACTTTATAGGAATTTAGCGTTTTAAGATACGCAGGTATTAAACATTTTGCCTGAAGTTCGTATGCTTTCAAAAGAAAGCCGTTTTTTTTGAACCTTTAATGATAAAGATAAAGTTTTACATTAAACATCTATCATTCATCATTAAATAAAACGAACCGCTCACAAAATTAAATGAAGATAAGATTGAATGAAAGAAATTAAAGAATTTTCTGGTGAGGAGTTAAGTCGCTTAGTAGTACACGGAATGTTAGAAAAAAAAGCGACAAATATTGTAGTGATGGATTTACGTAATGTCAAAAATGCTATCACTGACTTTTTTGTAGTTTGCTCGGGAAATACCGACACTCAAATCGCTGCCATCGCCGACTCAGTAGATGAAGAAGTTTTCAAAGCCTCCAAAATTAACCCTTGGCACCAAGAAGGAAGACAAAACCGAGAGTGGATTTTGCTCGATTACGTTGATGTGGTTGTTCACGTTTTCAGAAAAGACCGTCGTAAATTTTATGATTTAGAATCGCTTTGGGGCGATGCCGAAACCACGCTCATCGAAGAAAGCTTCGAGCCAGAAGCACCAAAACAAATGGTCTTCGAATGATGTTAAGAATATTTGAACCTTTACATAGTTCAAAACCATGTAAAGGTTATTTTTTTATATGAATAACCATTGCATTAAATTTTGAAAAATTAAAAAAATGTCAGACAACAACAGTAATGAATTTCCGAAAAGAAAGCCGACCAACAACGGTGGTGGTTTGCAGGGATGGATTGTAGCGGCTATTATCATGGGTATTATAGGCTTTTTACTTTTTTCGAGGTCAGCTTCGTTGGCACCGATTAAGTATAAGCAGCTCGAACAAATGATTTTGCAGAAAGATGTAGAAAAAGTAGCCGTAGTAGAAGGTAATCGTAGTGTAGAAGTTAGCCTCACCCGTGATGCTCTTCAAAAACCACAATACAAAAAAGATTTAGGCAATAATCGTTATAATGCGGGTGGTCCTCACTTAAAAGTAGATTTGGTTTCGGTAGAATCATTTATGAATGATTATACCAATTTCTTAAAAACTGCTCCAATTGACGAGGCTTATCGCCAAACATTGTACCCTGAGAGCGTCGAACGACAAGACATGATGAATATGTTTTGGCAATTGTTGCCTTTCATCGTAGTGCTTGGTTTGATGTATTTCTTAATGAGCCGAATGACAGGCGGCGGCGGCCCAGGTGGTCAGATTTTCAATATTGGCAAATCAAGAGCAGCTCTTTTTGATGCGGATAATAAGGTAAAAATCACATTCAATGATGTGGCAGGATTAGAAGAGGCCAAAGAAGAGTTGCAAGAAATTGTTGATTTCTTGAAAACACCCAAGAAATACACCGAACTCGGAGGTAAAATACCAAAAGGGGCATTGCTTGTAGGCCCTCCGGGAACTGGCAAAACCTTATTGGCCAAAGCAGTTGCTGGCGAAGCAAGTGTTCCTTTCTTCTCACTTTCGGGTTCTGATTTCGTTGAAATGTTTGTTGGTGTGGGTGCCGCTCGTGTGCGTGACCTCTTCAAACAAGCCAAAGAAAAAGCACCTTGTATTATCTTTATTGATGAAATTGATGCGGTTGGTCGTTCTCGTGGGCGTGGCTCGATGCCAGGTGCAAACGATGAGCGTGAAAATACACTCAATTCATTATTGGTAGAAATGGATGGTTTTGGCTCAGATGCAGGAATTATCATTTTGGCAGCAACTAACCGCCCCGATGTATTAGATGCAGCTTTGATGCGTCCAGGTCGTTTCGACCGCCAAATCAGTGTTGATACACCAGATATTGTTGGTCGTGAAGCCATTTTTAAAGTTCACATGAAACCTTTGAAACTTGATAACAACATTGATATCAAGAAATTGGCAGCCAATACACCAGGTTTTGCAGGTGCTGAAATTGCCAACGTGTGTAATGAAGCAGCCCTTTTGGCCGCTCGTCGTGGAAAAGCATCTATCGAAATGATTGATTTCCATGATGCAATCGACCGTGAAATTGGGGGATTAGAAAAGAAAAATAAATTAATTTCGCCAGAAGAAAAAGAAATCGTGGCTTACCACGAAGCAGGTCATGCAGTAGCAGGTTGGTTCTTAGAACATGCTAATCCGTTAGTAAAAGTTAGTATCGTACCTCGTGGAATTGCAGCTTTGGGCTATGCTCAATACTTGCCTAAAGAGCAGTATTTGTATAGAACCGAGCAATTACTCGACGAAATGTGTATGACACTCGGTGGTCGTGCAGCCGAAGAAGTTGTTTTTGGAAAAATCACAACTGGTGCATTGAGCGACTTAGAGCGTATCACAAAAAGTGCTTATGGCATGATTAGTATTTATGGCATGAACGATAAAATCGGAAATGTTTCATACTATGACTCAAAAGGACAAGGTGAAATGTCGTTCACGAAACCCTATTCGGAAGATACTGCCAAAACTATTGATGAGGAAGTAAAAAAACTGATTGATGGTGCATATCTCAGAACTAAAGAATTATTGATAGAAAAACGTGAAGAATTGGAAAAAGTGGCACAAGAATTATTGAAAAAAGAAATTCTTCACCAATCTGATTTAGTTGAATTGATTGGTAAACGTCCATTTGAGAAATTGACTAACTATCAAGAATTTATGGATAAAATTGATACTCCTACCGAAGAACCAACGCCAGTAGAGTAGTTAAGGCAATAAAACAAGAAAAGCTCATCAAACGATGAGCTTTTCTTGTTTTAAATCGAGGCTTCATTTCACCAACCCTATCGAAATCTGAAATTGACTTGGTGCCATCTGAAACCGCACAGGATTATTCGTTGGCCCGATTTCGTAGTCAATCATGTTCACAAACAAACCTTCGTATCGGCCTTCGATAAAGAAATGCTTAAATTCAAAACCAATACCCGCATTTATTCCAAATTTGGGTCGTGTTAGTAAATCATCCTTAAAATTCTTTACGGTATAGACTTTTAGAGCATCTTCTATTTCTTGATTAAAGTTCATCGGGAAAGAAGCTACTGGCCCAGCAAAAATTCGTGCTTGACGAAAACGAAGCCCGAATGTCAGCGGAATATCTACTGCGTTGATTGTACCATTTACACGCTTAAAAAGACTACCGTTTGTCTGTAAAATATCAAACTTGCCACTTTTTTGAGAATAAACAGCTTCGGGCTGAAAATAAAACGAGCCACGGGTCATCCGAACAAACACACCACCCAAATAACCCAATGCCGATTGTGCATTATTCAAAAAATTATCTCTGACGATTGGAAATTGTGGCAAACCCGAAGAAGTAACTCGTACCACATCTTTGATTTCCTTTACTTGGTATCGGCCAAAACTTACACCTCCACGAAGACCAAACTGAAATTTCACTCGGTCACGCTTAAATTCTTCGGTATATCTCAAAGTATCAACTTCTACCTTTTTACGTTTTTTTGAAATTTCATTCTTATTAATCAACGTATCAATTTTTACCGAATCGGTGTTCATTAACGTTGTATCTGCTTTTTTTTGAGCAAAAACAGCACTTGATATAACACTAATTAGTATTAATGGTAGTTTTTTCATCTGACAACTTTTTATGATTCACTCAATATTAAACTACACATTTTTAAGCAAAAATCAAGCCATAATACCTATTTTGCGTCAATAATAGCAACCGTCAGACGTACTACACAAACTAATTTTTGTTCTTCTGATGTAATTCTAATGTCCCAAATGTGGGTAGTTCGGCCTATATGTATCGGCGTTGCTTTTCCATAAACCCAGCCACTACTCACCGAGCGAACGTGATTAGCATTGATTTCAAGCCCTACGGCTCGCTGTTTTTCCATATCATCTAAAGCCAAAACCGAGGCAATACTGCCCAGACTTTCAGCCAAAACTACCGATGCTCCTCCGTGCAAAATCCCGAAAGGCTGTTTGGTTCGGTGGTCAACGGGCATTCTGGCAGTTACGAAATCATCGCCAACTTCTAAAAATTCAATTCCGAGATGGTCACCCATCGAAACTTCACCAAATTGTTTCGTTACATCAAACTTATTCTTAAAAATCATTTTCTGTTAAATGTTTTATTTAAAATAATCCAAATTTTACACGGTTACAGACTCATAAAGGCTAATATTTCGTAATTTTGCAACTTTATTAGTTTTAGGGTCAAAACTAAGGTTTGTTTTAGATAGTTTCAATTTTAAATACCTATATTTTGAGTACCAAAACAATTTATTTGATTCGTCACGGTGAAACTGAGTTCAATCGCCGAGGAGTGGTGCAAGGCAGTGGTATCGACTCAGACCTAAATGAACTGGGCTTTTTACAGGCAAGAGCCTTTTTTGATGCTTATCAGCACATTGAGTTCGATAAAATTTATACATCAAAACTTCGTCGTACAGTACAATCAGTCCAGGAGTTTATCAATCTTGGTATTCCTTATCAGCAGTACGAAGAACTCAACGAAATTAGTTGGGGCGAAAAAGAAGGAAAAGTTCCGAATTACCTTGAAGACGAAAATTACCTCGAAATCATAGCAAATTGGAGCAAAGGCAAAACTGATATTCCAGCAGCTATGGGTGGTGAAACGCCTGAACAAGTAGTGGCTCGTCAGAAAGTAGCTTTTGAAGATATAATTGCTCGTTCCGACGAAAAAATGATTTTGGTAGCCATGCACGGTCGTGCCATCAGAATCTTACTAACTCACTTACTCGACCTCCCACTTTCCGAAATGGACACTTTCAGTCATAGCAATTTATGTCTTTATCGCCTAAGTTACGATTATAACACGCAAAAATTTAGCTTGGACATCGCCAACGATACCGCCCATTTGGCCGAACTCTTGGTAAAATAATATGTCCGTTTATCGAATCATTTTCCCATTGATGTAGAAAACCCGTCTATTTAGTCGGGTTTTCTGTATTTTTATTTTGTCTTGAACGTAAAACAACGTTTTAAGTTGTTTGGTGATTTGGGTCAGTAGAGCATTAGCATATTTTGTATGTTTCGACTAACAAAACCTACATTAAAAAAGTAATAAATCATGAATAAAAATAAATTATATTGGCTATTTCAGATTGTAGGTTGGTCGCTTTACTTTGGTAACGAAATATTTGCATACGCAGTCGTATATACTTTTGAAAATCAATTGCTTTTTCAAGCATTTGCCAATATAATTTTGACAATTTTCCTCACACATACATTCCGCTATATTGTAAAACGCTATAATTGGATTACCCTTCCGTTTCCGCAACTGGCTATCAGAATTTTACTCGGCGTTTTCATCATGACAGATTTGATGGTAGCCCTTAATTTACCACTTGATGCGAAATACACAGGAAACCTCATTAAAGAGAACCCAATTCTTGCCATCGAATACTTCATCAATCTCTCAAAACCAGTGATGGTTTGGGTACTGATTTATATTTTTTATCATTATTCAGAAGAAAAACGTCAGCGTGAAATTGAGCAACTTAAACTTCGTACTTCCATTAAAGAAACAGAAGCTAAGGTCTTGAAAGCTCAGATGAACCCACATTTTATGTTCAATGCCTTGAATAGTATAAGAGCATTGGTTTATGAAGACCCTTCCAAAGCCCAACAAGGTATCACTCAACTATCAAATATTCTCAGGAGTTCACTCATTGCTGACCGCCGAACGACGATTTCTTTAAAAGAAGAACTCCGCACGGTTGAGGATTATTTAGCCCTCGAAAAGGTGCGTTATGAAGAGCGTCTGCAATCAAAATGGGATGTCGATGATAATACGTTGGGTATTCAAGTTCCGCCAATGATGCTTCAAACCTTAGTCGAAAACGCCATCAAACACGGCGTACAAAAAGCCATTGGTTGGGGTTTTATTGAAATAAATACAAGTATTGCTGAAGATAAATTATATATTAAAATCAGAAATACTGGCCAGCTACACAGCACAGATTCTGATTCTGAGTCAGGTGGTTTTGGCCTAAAAAATACGGCACAACGCCTTGACATTCTATACGGAGCTGATGCATCTTTCAAGATTTATCAAGAAGATAACTTAACCGTTTGTGCCGAAATAGTAATTCCAACAGGAAATGTTGATGTAAAAAACAATAATCTTTCGCTCGATTCGTCAACTATTCGGGCAGCGAGCTAAAACTGATTACTTGTAAATTAGTAACTGGAAATGTTTATTCAATAAGCAATTCCCCAAAAACTAACATACTAATAACCAATAACTGATATACCAATAATAAATCACCAAATGAAAGCACTTATCATAGATGACGAACGCTTGGCTCGGAATGAACTGCGTCGTTTGTTAGAAAACTTCCCAAAAATTGAAATCATTGGAGAAGCAGCCAACGCCGACGAAGCCCTTAATCTGATTGATGAATTATCACCAGATTTATTATTTTTGGATATTCAGATGCCTGGCAAAAATGGGTTTCAGCTACTCGAAGCCATCGAAGGGAAAGTGCCAGAAGTTATCTTCACAACTGCTTATGACGAATACGCCCTCAAAGCATTTGAATTTAATGCTCTTGATTATTTGATGAAACCCGTTGATGTACAACGTTTGGCCGAGGCAATTCAGCGTGTAGAAGAAGAGCAAATCCATGAAGTCGAACGCAAAGAAGGAATCAAACTTTTGGGCGAAGCTGACCAAGTTCTTGTGAAAGATGGAGAAAAGTGTTGGTTCGTAAAATTGGGCAAAGTGCGTTTATTTGAATCAATGGGAAATTACGTACGTTTGCACTTCGACGACCAAAAACCAATGATTCTGAAGTCATTGAATAGCCTCGAAGAACGTCTCGACCCAAAAATATATTTCCGTGCCAACCGCAAACACATCATCAATTTGGCTTGGATTGATAAAATCGAGCCATGGTTTTCGGGAGGGCTTTTAGTGACACTTAAAATCACTGAAAAAGGCACTACTACCGAAAAAATTGAAATTTCTCGCCGACAAGCAATAAAATTCAAGGATTTGATGTCGTTATGATATAGTTTTCTACAAAATATTACGCCGTAGATACAGGGCATTGCCCTGTATCTGCATTTATACCGCCTCTTATCTATTTTTATTTAGCAATAAAATCTAAAAATAGACCTCTCCTAACTCGTCTTTTTGTTGTAGATTTTCTTAGATTTGTCCAACTCAACGAACATCGAAGATAACAATGACAGCAAAATCAAATTTAGACAAACTCGAAATACTTAATCGTAAAAACGAAGAAGCACTTTTAGGTGGAGGTGAAAAAAGAATTGAAGCTCAACATAAAAAAGGAAAACTTACTGCTCGTGAACGCATCGAACTGTTGCTCGATGAAGGCACATTTGAAGAAATTGGCAAGTTTGTGATGCACCGAAGCAAAGACTTCGGCTTAGATAAAGAATATTATTTGGGCGATGGCGTAGTGACAGGCTACGGCACAATTTTTGGGCGTTTAGTCTATGTTTTTGCTCAAGATTTTACGGTTTTTGGCGGTTCACTTTCTGAGACTTACGCCGAAAAA
Organism: Cytophagaceae bacterium; assembly: GCA_027488335.1. Classification (GTDB taxonomy): domain Bacteria; phylum Bacteroidota; class Bacteroidia; order Cytophagales; family Spirosomataceae; genus Emticicia. Next base: position 5,081 of record JAIYBU010000110.1, on the reverse strand, counting down.
ATCTGTAAAATCATGGACATGGCCATGCAAAATGGAGCTCCAGTAATTGGCCTAAACGACTCAGGCGGAGCAAGAATCCAAGAAGGAGTAAACTCATTGGCTGGTTATGCCGATATTTTCTACCGCAATACACTCGCTTCGGGCGTAATTCCACAAATTTCGGCTATTATGGGGCCATGTGCGGGCGGAGCGGTTTATTCACCAGCTTTGACTGACTATGTTATGATGGTCGAAAACACTTCGTATATGTTCGTAACAGGCCCAAACGTAGTAAAAACCGTTACGCACGAAGATGTAAGCTCAGAGGAATTGGGCGGAGCAATGACCCATGCCACAAAATCAGGCGTTACGCACTTCGTTTCAGCCAACGAAATTGAGTGTATCAACGACATCAAAAAACTTTTTAGTTATATTCCTTCCAACTGCGAAGAGCTACCTCCATTTGTTGCTTACGAATCGAACGGCAACGAAAAACGTCCAGAATTAAACAAATTGATGCCCGAAAATCCTAATCAGCCTTATGATATGCGTGAAGTGGTAGAGCAATTGGTTGACGAAGGCAGTTTCTTTGAGGTACATAAAAACTTTGCGGAAAATATCGTCGTTGGCTTTGCCCGAATCGGCGGACGTTCTATCGGAATAGTGGGCAATCAACCAGCCGTAATGGCAGGCGTACTTGATATCAATGCAAGTTTGAAGGGTGCAAGATTTGTACGTTTTTGCGATTGCTATAATATTCCGCTCTTGGTTTTGGAAGATGTACCAGGTTTCTTGCCAGGCACTGACCAAGAATGGAATGGCATTATTTCGCACGGAGCAAAACTACTTTATGCTTTCTGTGAGGCCACTGTACCACGCATCACGGTTATTACTCGTAAGGCTTACGGTGGTGCCTATTGTGTGATGAACTCGAAACATATCGGTGCTGACATGAATTATGCTTGGACATCGGCCGAAATTGCGGTAATGGGTGCAGCAGGTGCAGCAGAAATTATTTTTAGGAAAGAAATTTCGGAAGCAGAAGATTCGGTCGCAGAATTGAAAAGTAAAGTCGATGAATATACCGATAAGTTTGCAAATCCTTACAAGGCGGCAAACCGTGGCTACATCGACGAAGTGATTAACCCAGCCGATACTCGTGAAAAACTTTTGAAGGCATTTAAAATGCTTGAAAATAAAGCAACTAACTTGCCTCGCAAAAAACACGGAAATATTCCTTTGTAAAATACTCGGTTTCAAAACTTCCCGAAAATGCGTATCTTTCGGGAAGTTTTTTATTAATATTGAATATAGAATGATAAGCCCAACTACTCTCCAAGACGTTGCCGAACTTAATATATTAGTCAATTCCGCCTACCGAAAAAAAAAAAAAAAAAAAGGTTGGACAACCGAAGAACATCTTCTTGGTGGAATCAGAACTGACGAAGAAGATTTGAGTGCATTATTACAAAAAGAAAACGTTACAATTTTAAAATATACGGCATCGGGCAAAATCATTGGCTCGGTTTATCTCGAAAAACAAGCCAATAAATTATATCTCGGAATGTTAACGGTTTCACCTGAGCTACAAGGAGGCGGAATCGGCAAAAAACTCATGCAAGCCGCCGAAGATTTTGCGAAAGAACAACAATTAAAGACCGTTTCGATGACCGTTATTTCAGTTCGCAAAGAATTGATTGAATTCTATGAGCGAAGAGGTTACAAGCATACGGGCGAAACAAAACCGTTTCCGATGAACAACCCTAAATTTGGCATTCCGAAACAAGATTTGGAGTTTATTGTCATGGAAAAAGAACTGTAAAAATAACTTCCCTGAAAACTATCATTTACCTTCTTATCGTGATAAATGCTATTTTCTTACGATAAACACAAATTTTCTACCCTCCAACTATTGTTTTTCACAGATTATTATAGAAATTGTCAGTTTTTTCGTATCTTTGCATACTTTTTTGGAAGTACCTCCCACTAATCAATATATTTTAGATATGCGTAAACTTCGTATTCTGTACGTAGCAAGTGAGATAAATCCCTTCCTGCAAGTTTCAGAAGTAGCTGAATTTCTTCGTAAACTTCCGCAAGCCATGCAAGAGAAAGGCATGGAAATCAGAATTTTAATCCCACGTTTTGGGTCAATTAATGAGCGAAAAAATCGCCTTCATGAAGTAGTACGTCTATCAGGCATCAATATTACAGTCGGAGATGATGAAAAACCTTTGATTATCAAGGTGGCTTCTATTCCAACTGCAAAATTGCAAGTTTATTTTTTAGACAACGAAGACTATTTTAACAGAAAATACGTTTTCTTAGATAAAGAAGGAAGTTTCTATGACGATAATGACGAAAGAACGATTTTCTTTTGTAAAGGAGTACTCGAAACAGTAAAAAAACTCGGTTGGGCACCTGACATTGTACATTGCACCGATTGGATGACATCGTTGATTCCGTTGTACTTAAAGACAACTTACAAAAACGACCCTGTTTTTAAAGACACAAAATCAGTTTTTACGGTCTATAACAACACATTTGAGCATAAATTTGATGAAGATATTATTGAGAAAGCTAAATCAATGGATGTTTCAGATGAGAATTTAGCCAACTTACGTTCGGCCGATTTTGAAGGATTTATAAAAATAGGTTGCCAATATGCAGATGCAATTGTGAAAGCCAACGAGGAATCGAATGAAAAATTAAGTAAACTTTTGAATGAAATTGCAGCAAACACAATCGAAGCAAGCATCGAAGATGACAACGTTACGGAAACGTATTTTAACCTTTACACAGAACTTGTTCCTGAATAATATTTGGAAAGATGTAAAGAATTTACATCCTACATCAATGCGGAATTTAGCAATAATGCTACTTTCCGCATTATTTTTCGCCTGCGAAGACCCTATCGGTATTGTCATTGATACCCCCAGCACTGGTGGGCAGATTACTACTATCTTTACGGATACCGTTAAAATAGCAACTTCAACCGTGTTGTTTGATTCTACTTTTACTTCTGGTCAAGCTAATGCTGTTGTCGGACGCTACAAAGACCCAATTTTTGGAGAGGTTTCGGCTAAAACGTTTGCTCAAATCACTCTTCCATTACTTAATACCGATGCTTTCACAGCATTGAAGTTTCCAAAAGCAGATTCTGGACTTACTGTCTATGACTCAGTTTATGTCTATCTTGCTCATAATGGTTTTACGTACGGCGACACAACAAAAACTTATAGTTTAGCCCTTCATCGTCTAACAGAGAATTTTGTAAGTACTAAAAGATATACAAAAGATGATGTTTTGGATTATAATCCTACGCCTATGGCAAGCAAAACGTTTACGTATGCCGACATGAAACGTGCCAATTCAACAGCTCAGGATAGTCTGCTAAAATTCAAATTACCTAATACATTAGGTCAAGAACTATACGACTTAGTAAATACTGACACGGGGAGTACGCTTGAAAAATTTACGTCTGCCGTAAAAGGAATAGCTTTTGTGGCAAATTCGACTACCGAAAACGCTTATGGATTAGCTATTTCGGGTAGCTACATTCAATTATACTATCACACTACTAATTCTACTGATAGAAAAAGTATACCTCTGACCTTTTATTCACAACGCTTCAGCCAAATTATTGGCAATAGAAATGGTACTGTTTTGCAAAACTTAAAAACTTTGCAGCCGATTGCTTCGAGTGCTACCAATAATCGCACCTATCTGCAAACAGGTATCGGTATTTCACCGAAACTAACATTTCCTTCTTTGGCAGCTTTACAGAAAAATGGAAATATTACGATAAATAAAGCTGAGTTAGTTTTTGAACCAGATTTAGACCAAATTTCAGGTAATTACAAAGTTCCTGCTCAAGTGGCTTTAGTTCAACTTGAAACAACAAATCGTATCAAAAAAACAACAGGAAGTTTAATTGATTTTGTTGCTTTAGATGGACTTTCTGGTACTCAATACGTAGCCTCTTATAATACGACATCTAATAATTATAGTTTTAATTTTACGTCTTTCTTACAGGATTTGGTCTCTAAGAAGAAAACAACTGACGGCCTTGCTTTAGTGCCAAGTTTATTGAACACAACCACATCCACTATTTCTGTTTATAATAGTAATGTATCGAGAATGGTAATCAAGAATGTAAAACTTAATATTTATTATTCTACTAAGAAGTAAATATTTAAACCTATAAACAAATCCCAGCTTGAAAACTTCAAGCTGGGATTTGTATTTTAAGCCCCTAAGTACCTGTAAGAGAGTAATTGATGAAACGCTTCGCAATAACTATCTTCAGAGCCGAGTCGATGTAATTTGACTTGAAAATTATCAAAGAAAATTGAATAATGGTTTTCTTTTTTCAACTCATTAAACAGGTCAAATAAGTGTTTTTTCTTATAAATTTTATAAAAAAAACTTTCCATTTCGGAGTTTTTTTTAAAATATTTATAAGATATTGAGAGATTCTTATAATTTTTTTTTAAGCCATATTTAAATAAAAGATTGTAGCTATGAACTTATTTTTTTGTAATATTTTTTACATACATTTGAATAACTATCTAATAAACAGTATTTTATAATACTTTTCTTAGATAAAATATTGCTTTTTAAATAAGCCTTGTAGTCACTAAAGTTTTAATAAAATAATCAATAATCGAATCAAATATGTGTGGAATTGTAGCTTATGTAGGTAGTCGTGAAGCAGCCCCGCTCATTATAAAAGGACTAAAAAGATTAGAGTATCGTGGGTATGACAGTGCGGGTATTGCATTATTGAATGATGATGGATTAAAAGTTTATAAAAAGAAAGGTAAGGTTTCGGAACTCGAAAGTGAGATAAAAGATAAAACATTACTCGCTAAAATAGGAATTGGACACACTCGTTGGGCAACTCATGGCGAACCAAATGATATGAATGCACACCCTCATTATTCAAATAGTGGGCGTTTTGCTATTATACATAATGGAATTATCGAAAACTATGGTTCTATTAAGCAAAGTTTGATAAATAAAGGATATACTTTTCAGAGCCAAACAGATACTGAAGTTTTGGTGAATTTTGTAGAAGACATTCAGAAAAACAAAAACTG
>JAIYBU010000178.1 GCA_027488335.1 Cytophagaceae bacterium | reverse complement strand
GAACAATTCCAATTGTGTACTTACAAGCGTCTGATTGACATCTACTCGGCAAGCCCGAAAACAGTAGATGCCTTGATGAAATTGGAGCTTCCAAGTGGTGTTGATGTTGAAATCAAAGTATAGTTTTGATAAAACGTACCATCAAAAGCCTATTTGTTGCAAAGCAAATAGGCTTTTTTGTTGCTTTTTTTTTCATATATGAGTGCATTTTTAGTTTATAAGTGCTTGATAATGAATGTTTTGTGTAAAAAACATCAAAAAATCATAACTCATAGCCCGTAACTCATAACTTTTTTAATGTTTTTATTCCTAAATTTGCACCAATTCTAAGCGATTTACATTCACCATAAAAGATTCAAGAAGTCAAAATGGCATCTACTAAAGAAAAAGCCCCAAAGGTTAAATACAGTAAAGAGACTTATATGTATTGGTACGAATCAATGTACCTACAACGCAAATTTGAGGAAAAAGCAGGGCAATTATATGGACAGCAAAAAATTCGTGGTTTTTGTCACTTATATATTGGACAAGAGGCTTGTTCATCGGGAGCAGTTTCTGCATTAACTAAAGATGATAAATGGATTACAGCTTACCGTGACCACGGGCATCCGTTGGCACTTGGTACTGACCCAAACAGAATCATGGCTGAACTTTTCGGAAAAGTGACAGGAACAACCAAAGGGAAAGGCGGTTCGATGCACATTTTTGATAAAGACGTTAATTTTATTGGTGGACACGGTATCGTTGGTGCTCAAATTCCTTTGGGTGCAGGTATTGCTTTCGCTGAAAAATATAAAGGTACTCAAAATGTTTGTATGTGCTACTTTGGTGATGGTGCGGTACGTCAAGGAGCCTTACACGAAGCATTTAATATGGCTATGACATGGAAATTGCCCGTAATATTTGTGGTAGAAAACAACGGTTATGCTATGGGTACTTCGGTTGAGCGTACTTCAAACGTGCGTGAGTTATACACAATCGGAGAAGCTTATGATATGCCAGCCGAGCCAGTTGATGCCATGGATGTAGAAATGGTACATGAAGCAGTGAAACGTGCCGCTGACCGTGCAAGAGCAGGTGAAGGGCCAACTTTCTTGGAGTTTAAAACGTATCGTTTCCGTGGACACTCAATGTCGGACCCACAAAAATACCGTACAAAAGAAGAAGTTGAGCAATGGAAAAGTCGTGACCCATTGGAGATGGTTCGTGACCGTATCTTGACAAATGGCGTTGCAACAGAAGCCGAACTTGATGCGATTGATGCGAAAGTAAAAGAAGTAGTTGAAGCTTCTGTAAAATTTGCTGAAGAATCGCCGTACCCAGAGCCAGAAGCGGCTTTTGAAGACGTTTATATGGATACTGAGTATCCTTTCTTGAGAGAATAATAGTGTATAAAAGAGATAGTTAAAAGCCAGTTTTGATATTTCAAAACTGGCTTTTTTTTATAAAAACACTAAGTTTTTGTTTGTAATTATCTGAAAACAAGAGATTTATCATAATTTTGAAAAAAAAACCTGTTTTCTAAAACATAAATACAAACATACAGTTATCCTTATACTTTGATTTTATATCTGAAAAGCCCGAAAGTGCTTTGTATATCTCTAATCCGAGAAAGCATTGTACATGAATTTGAATGTGGAGCTAAACTAACTTTTCAATAAAGTAAAGAAATGAGTAATTATTCGATTAAAGATTTAGAGCAACTATCTGGCATCAAAGCCCACACATTACGCATTTGGGAGCAACGGTATAACATTATCAACCCCAAAAGAACGGATACTAATATTCGCACTTACGATGATAATGACTTAAAGCTCGTTCTGAATATTGCATTACTCAAAGACCACGATTATAAAATCTCCGAGATTGCAAAGTTAAGTTTAGACGAATTATCAAAAGAGGTTTTGGCCATTTCTGATAAGCAACTTAACTATCCCGACCAAATTCACGCCCTCACAATTGCAATGATTGACATTGACGAAGAACGCTTCGAGAAAATCATGTCAACCAATATTCTCCAGTTTGGTTTTGAAAACACGATGATTAATATCATCTATCCGTTCTTGAGCCGAATCGGTACGCTGTGGGTAACTGGCTCGATAGGTCCAGCACAAGAGCATTTTATCACAAACTTGATTCGACAAAAAATTATCGTTGCTATTGACGGACAAATCATCAAACCAACCGCCGATTCAAAGAAATACATTTTATATACTCCCGAAGGAGAATTTCACGAGATACCGCTCTTGTTTGCCAATTTTATTTTGCGAGCAAGAAATAATAACGTAATTTATTTAGGGCAGAGTATGCCGTTTTCGGAACTACAATTCATTTGTAAACATCATAAACCCGATTGTTTATTTACGGTTATTACTTCAACCCCTGGGCAAGATGAGATACAGCAGTATGTCAATAGATTGGGTGATAGTTTTCCCGATGTAAAAATTCTTTTGACTGGTTATCAAGTAATTGCACAAGGACTTGATTTGCCCAAAAATACGGAAGTGGTAAGTAACGTCCGACAACTAATGGAATTTGCTGAAGGTTGATAGATTAAATAGCTAACGGTCAATAGTTGGTAGTAATATTATAAAAAAAGTGGCTCGATTTTCTAAAAATCAAGCCACTTTTTTATTTACTGAGATGTAATTTGTGCCACATCTCAAATATGAAATACCAATATTTTAGACAACTTCTTTATTTTTTCCTTTCGTAAAAGTGTAAATCAAAACGCCAATTCCGAGCAATACGGCAGGAATACTCAGAATTTGTCCCATATTCAAAGTCATTTTATCTTCAAAGGCTTCTTGATTTTCTTTTAAAAATTCATAGCAGAATCGCAGTCCAAAACACCAAATCAAGAAAATTCCGAGCAATAATCCACGAGGTGTTTGTGCTTTGTATTTATTCCAAAGAAAATACAAAAGGCCAAAAAGGACTAAGCAAGAAAGAGCTTCATATAATTGGGCTGGATGACGAGCAAAACCTTCAGGTGTCATCACAAGATTTCCGTCAGGCGACATGCTAAAATTATTAAATCTAAATGCCCAAGGTAAACTACTTTCTTTACCAACGATTTCGTGATTCATTAGATTTCCCATTCGTATGAAAAAACCCGCTAAAGCTACTGTAATTACTATACGGTCGGCAACCCACAAAAATGGTTGGTCTTTATGGCTGCGAGCGTAGAGAATCAAAGCCGTTACGATTCCAACTAAAGCACCGTGGCTTGCCAAACCTTGGTAGGGTGGGGTAATCATATCTATCAGGAATTTTCCTGGATTTTTCAGAAAATCATCAAATTCGTAGAAAAAATAATGTCCGAATCTTGCACCAATGACGGTAGCCACTATCATTACGAAGAGAAGTGTATCAAGGTCTTTTTCAGATTTACCTTCTTTTCTGAAAACATTGAGCATAATTTGATAGCCCAACAAAAAGCCCGAAGCAAACAAAAGCCCGTACCAGCGTAATTCAAAACTACCAAGTTTTGCTATAATCGGATTGACGTTCCAAGGAATTTCTAAAAGAGTCATTTATAATTGGGTTTGAAATTTCCTCAAAAATAGAAGTTTTCTCTGAGAGGTTGCGTAATTTTGTGACAGATTGTTTAAAAATGTTGTTAGTGGTAATAGACAATATTATTTAAACCTTATTTTAGCGACTCTTTTTAAGTACCAAATATCATATTTTTTGTAAATCTCTAACGTTCTCGATTTCCGCTTTGGTATAGAGAACTTTTTCCAAATGAAAATAAACATCGGTATCATTGGTGGGGCGGGCTACACAGGTGGCGAATTGCTCCGTGTTTTGCTCAATCACCCACAGGTAAATATCACATTCGTAAACTCGAAAAGTCAAGCAGGAAAGCCTGTTTATTCAACTCATACAGATTTGATAGGCGAAACCGACTTGCTTTTTACCGACCAAATGCCTTTCGGCGAAGTTCAAGCAATTTTTCTTTGTTCGGGCCACAATGAGTCGAAAAAGTTTTTGGCAGAAAATACCATTCCCGAAAATCTCAAAATTATTGACCTAAGCACCGACTTCCGTGACCAAAGTAATGGTTTTGTGTATGGTTTGCCCGAATTACAGCGTGATTTGATAAAAACAGCTACCAAAATAGCGAATCCAGGTTGTTTTGCCACAAGCATCGAGCTGGCATTATTGCCTTTGGCCAATGCTGGATTATTGAATGAAGATGTACACGTAAGTGCCGTAACAGGAAGCACGGGAGCAGGACAATCGCTTTCGGCAACTACGCATTTTAGCTGGAGAAATAATAACATCTCTATCTACAAGGCGTTTACGCATCAGCATTTAAAGGAAATAAACCAAAGTCTCAAAACGTTGCAACCTACTTTTGGTAAATCTGTAAACTTTATTCCTTACCGTGGAAATTTTAGCCGAGGAATCATGGCAAATGTTTATACCAAATTTGCAGGTACGGTTGAAGAAGCGAAAGAATTATATAAAAATTATTATGCTTCGCACCCATTTACGCATTTGAGTGAGGAGGCAGAAATAGATTTAAAGCAAGTGGTTAATACAAATAAATGTATTTTGCATTTGGAAAAACATGATGACAACTTATTGATTACGAGTATCATTGATAATCTAACTAAAGGAGCATCAGGTCAGGCCGTGCAAAACTTAAACCTTGTTTTTGGTTTGGATGAAACAACTGGGCTGAAATTGAAATCGGTTGGATTTTGATAAGTTTTTTCCTTTTCGTTGCCTTTGATTTTCTTTTTTCGTTGCCTTCGACTCCGCTCAGGCAGCGAAAAAAGAATCTTTCTCCTTCATAATATTTCCTTTCTGCAATATTCCGCCATATTTTTTGTTATAAAACTGCCATAAAAAGTTAAATTTGTAACCTTAAATACTAATACTCTGATAATCAGACACTAAAATCTTGACATATTGTCCGATTTTTGGTTTTGGTTAGGTATTTGTTACCAGTAAAACTTCATAAAAAGAGAATTAACGAACAAGAAATATAAAATGCTTAATTTTTTAACAAAAGGTATCAGCCAGATTTTCGGTACTAAGTCTGATAAAGATAACAAAGAGTTACAACCCTACGTAAAACTCACCAACGATGAATTCGTGAAATTGGCGAACCTTTCGCACGATGAATTCAGAGCAAAGACTAAAGAACTTCAAGATTATATTGCTCAGAAACTTTCGCACATCGACGACCAAATCGACGCTCTCAAAGAAGGTATCGACAATAATCCCGATATGCAAGTTGACGAAAAAGAGGTTAGTTTCAAGAAAATTGATGCCTTAAAATTGGAGCGAAACAAAGAATTGGAAGTTGTTTTATTAGAAATTCTTCCGAAAGCCTTTGCAATCGTTAAAGAAACGGCTCGTCGTTTCTCCGAAAATTCTGAAATCGCCGTAACTGCAACTCACCTCGACCGTGAGTTGGCTATGAGAAAGTCGCATATCACGATTGAGGGCGACAAAGCTATTTGGAAAAATCAATGGGTAGCGGCAGGAAACTTGATGACTTGGAACATGGTGCATTACGATGTTCAGATTATCGGTGGTGCCGCACTTCACAAAGGAAAAATTTCTGAAATGGCTACGGGTGAAGGTAAAACTTTGGTAGCTACTTTCCCAGCTTTCTTGAATGCGTTGGCAGGAAAAGGCGTACACGTCGTAACCGTCAATGATTATTTGGCTCGTCGTGACTCGGAGTGGATGGGACCAATTTTTGAATTCAATGGCATCACTTGCGAATGTATAGATAAATATCCAGCCAATACAGCTGCTCGTCGTGCTGCATATCGTGCGGGAATATGTTACGGAACAAACAATGAATTTGGTTTCGATTACCTCCGTGACAACATGGTAAATGACCCCGAAGAACTCGTACAGCGTGAACACCACTATGCAATGGTCGATGAGGTTGACTCTGTTTTGATTGATGATGCTCGTACTCCATTAATTATTAGTGGCCCGATGGCTCGCACGGGTGATGAAGAATTATTTATTTCTCTAAAACCACGTATTCAGAGAATTGTAGAAGCACAAAAAGCATTGACTAATGGCTATTTGAATGAAGCTAAAAAGTTGATTGCTGCTGGAAACAAAAAAGATGGTGGTTTGGCTTTATTCCGTGCGTACCGTGGTTTACCGAAAAACAAACCATTGATTAAGTATCTTTCGGAGTTCGGAATGAAAGCCATGTTGCAAGAAACCGAAGCAATCTATTTGGCAGAAAACCAAAAATTAATGCCAGAAGCTGATGCTCCATTATATTTTACAATCGACGAAAAAAATAACTCAATTGAGTTGACCGATAAAGGTATTGATTTCTTGACAGGTGAAAGCGAAGACCATAGTTTCTTCGTAATGCCTGATTTAGGTGTTGATTTGGCGGCCATCGCAAAATCTGACCTAAATGAGCAAGAAAAAATCTTGAAAAAAGATGAAGTCATTCGTGATTATTCTACAAAAGCCGAGCGTATCCACGCTGTTAACCAATTATTAAAAGCCTATACTTTATTTGAAAAAGACGTAGAATACGTTGTGATTGATAATAAAGTAATGATTGTTGATGAGCAGACTGGTCGTATCATGGATGGTCGTCGTTGGTCAGATGGTTTGCACCAAGCCGTTGAAGCAAAAGAAAACGTAAAAGTTGAAGATTCAACCCAAACATACGCTACGATTACCCTCCAAAATTATTTCCGTATGTACCACAAATTGGCTGGTATGACGGGAACGGCCGAAACCGAAGCGGGTGAATTCTGGAAAATCTATAAATTAGATGTGGTTTCGATTCCTACCAATAGGGGTATCGTAAGAAAAGACCAAGAAGATAAAGTTTACAAAACCGTTCGTGAAAAATACAATGCGGTTGTGGAAGAAATCAATGAATTAGTAAATCTTGGTCGCCCTGTACTTGTGGGTACAACTTCGGTTGAAAACTCTGAAATTTTGAGCCGTATGCTTACACTTCGTAAGATTCCGCACCAAGTATTGAACGCCAAACAACACGCCCGTGAGGCCGACATCGTTGCGGAAGCAGGAAAACCTGGTACTGTGACGATTGCAACCAACATGGCTGGTCGTGGTACAGATATTAAATTAACGGCCGAAAGTAAAGCGGCTGGTGGTTTGGCAATTATCGGTACCGAACGCCACGATTCTCGTCGTGTTGACCGCCAATTACGTGGTCGTGCGGGTCGTCAGGGAGACCCAGGAACTTCGCAATTCTTTGTATCGCTCGAAGACCAATTGATGCGTTTGTTTGGTTCTGACCGTATCGCATCCGTCATGGACAAAATGGGTATGGAAGAGGGCGAAGTGATTCAGCACTCAATGATTACGAGTTCGATTGAAAGAGCCCAAAAGAAAGTAGAGGAAAATAACTTCGGTACTCGTAAGCGTTTGATTGAGTATGATGACGTGATGAACGTTCAACGTGACACCATCTATAAACGTCGTAAAAATGCCCTTTTCGGCGACCGTCTTTCGCTCGATATTGCAAATATCTTGTATGATACTTGCAGCGACATTGTGATGAACGCCGAAGGAAATTACGATGAATTTGAGTTGCGTTGTATGCAAAAATTGGCGATTCAGCCAGAAATTGCTCGTGGCGAATTCACGAAAGGTAACCCCAAACTTGTGGATAGACTCTACGTACAAGCTGAAAGAGCTTACAAGGCCAAAAACGACGAAATTCGTAAAAATATGTTGCCAGTTTTGGAAAATGTATTGAAAGACCGTAGGGCTTTGGTAGATGAACCATTTATTGCAATTGTGGGCGATGGCAACCATAATATTGGTTTGTATTGTAATCTGAAAGCTGCCGTTGATAGCGAAGGTCGTGAATTGATTAAAGAAATCGAAAAACATATTTCGTTGAGTGTGATTGACCAAGAATGGAAAGAACATCTCCGAGATATGGACGATTTGAAACAATCGGTGCAAAATGCTTCTTACGAACAAAAAGACCCATTGTTGATTTATAAATTTGAAGCCGTTGAGTTATTCAAAAACTTCTTGAATAAAGTAAACGCCGATACCGTAAGTTTCTTGATGAAAGCAGGTATTGTTGAGCTTCGTTTCCAACAAATGGCCCCGCCAAAAGCAGAAACACCAAAACTTCAAACCAATAAATCGAGCGAGGAAGAAGGGGGAGAAGCTCCAACAAAATTAAACCCTCTGCGGAATGTAAAAATAGCCGACCGTAATCAACGTGTGAGTGTACAGTATAAAGATGGTACAATAAAACGTGACATCAAGTACAAAAACGTAGAAGATGATGTGATTGCAGGAAAAGCGGTTTTGGTTGAATAGAAAATAAAAAAAGCTCAAATATTAAAGCGAGATTGTCTTGAAAAGGCGGTCTCGCTTTTTATTTTGCCATAAAAGAATAAAAAGCTAAAGATGTCTCGAATTATAATCTGAGACGGCTCAAATCATCTTCTGCAACGAACGGCTTTTCTTTTTACCCCAACTTTGTAGCATCAAATTGCAATAAAGCGTTTGACAAAAATTTTATAAAAATGAAAAAGCAAATCTCAAAAATCGTCTTTTTAGCACTTTTATCAGTTGGTGCTTTCGCTCAAGAAAAACCAACGCAAAAAGTAAGCATCACTTTTAAAAACAACAGCCTTTTGCCAAGAAAATACACTTTCGTGACTTATTGGACGAAAGACCGCAACAACAATGCAACCGAGGGTGTTGTGCTGGCACCTTACGCCACAAAAACGATTACGGATGTAGTCGGAACGGAGTTGTTTTTGGCTAATTCTACTCAAATAAATACCGTAATGAGTGGCAAAAAGATTGAAAATAAAGCATTCTGGGTTTTCAAGAGCGAAGATAATGGTAAAACTATCAATCTTAGAAAGGATTAAAAACAATCCTTTTTCGCACTTATTCATAAAATCGAATCAAAGTATAAAAACAAAAAAATGAAAAAGCTATTACAACCTATCACGATGCCGCATTGGCTACAAGATTTGTTATTTGCCATTCCACGAATCGTGTGTGGATATTTACTTGCTGTCGATTTTGGGGCGGCAAAATTTGGCTTGCCGTGGTCGCCACCCGATAATAATCTCGGTTTCTTTGAAGTGGCCTTTTGGTTTCCGAACGATGTAGCATCTTATGGCGGAGTTTTCGCACTTTTTCCAGCATTTTTTGCATGGATGGGGGCTTTTAGTGAAGCCGTTGGTGGAGTTTTTCTTTTGCTTGGTTTTCAGACTCGTATTGCTTCATTCTTGATTCTTTGCACAATGTTGGTAGCAGTTTTTATGCAACAATTCAACAATGGGATGTGGAATATGCTTCCTGCAATGGGTTTTATGTGGGTGAGCCTTTTTACCATGGTTTTAGGCTCAGGCTGCTTCGGAATTGATTTCATACTCTCAAAAAAATACTATAATGAAAACAACTAATATTTTAATAATCAGCTTAATAGCTATTTCTTTAATGAGTTGTGTACAAAAATCTTATGAAAGAACTGTCGTTTTTACACTCGATGTGAGCAATGTGAAAAACATAAAGACCGTAGGTTTAAGAGGTGAAGGAAAACCACTCAGTTGGACGAATGATTTAGCAATGAAACCTATTAAAAATGATAGTCTTTACACTATTAGTGTTACCGCAATTACGGGGTATAAGTTTATTGATGTGAAGTTTGTCGTAAACGGAGAATTTGAACTTCAGAATAAACCTAATAGAAGAGTTTTTTTTAATGAAAATGGTGTAACTAACTACGATGCTATTTTTAACATCGAAAAAAAATAAAAATATGAAAAATTTAATTTTAATCATTACACTATTAAATGTATTTTGCAACCTTAGTATTGCCCAAAAAAGACCATTAAAAGGCACAGGAAAAATCATTTCTCGAACTTTCGATTTCAAAGATTTTGATAAAATATCGTTTGAAGATTTTGATGGAAAAATCGAAGTTGAAATCGGTAAAGCATTTTCGATAAAAGTAGATATTGATGAAAATTTAGAATCACGACTCGAAGTAAAAAAAGAGGATACCCAAAACCAACTAACGATTCGCTTGGCAGGAAACTACAACGGAAAACTCTATTTGGAAGATACTCGCATAAAAATCAAAGTAACCATGCCCGAAGCATCGGTTATTCAGCACCGAGGAAACACGAATGTGCATATTTTAGGCGTTCTTGGTCGATATTTCAGGTTTGAAAATGATGGAAATGGCGATGTTTTGCTACAAGGAAACATCGACGAACTCGACATCAAGAAAAGTGGAAATGGCAGTATAAACGCCCAAAAACTCGTAGCCAAAACAGCTAAAGTAAAGAGCTACGGCAACGGAAATGTGGCAGTAAATTCGCAAATTTCGCTTATTGCTCATGGTACAGGAAACAATAGCGTTATACAGTTTGGACAAGGAAAAATCGACCCAATGTCAGGAATTATTGGCAATGGAGAAGTACGAAAAATGTAATTTTTGAAGAAAGACCAGATTTTATAGTTAAAAAACAACAACCTTTACGAATGTCACTCTACACCACTCCGCTACAATTTGGTTATTTTTTGGCTCTGCTTTTTGCTGTTTTGCTTTGGTATAGAGGTTGGCAAGAAGAGCGTCTTTCTGATAAGTTTTTAGGTTTTGTAATGTTTTTTTTGGCGATGGAAATCCAAGATTATACCTTCGGTTTTGCTGGAATTAATATTTTATGGGAAAAATTCGATGGTTTTCCTCGTTATTTTCACTTAGCATTTGCCCCAACTATTTATTTTTATCTGAAAGCTCAAATCAATCGAGATTTTCGTTTTAAGCCAATTTATTTTCTGCATTATGTACCTTATTTCATCTATTTTACTATCAATTTTGTCGTTTTTTGGCAGGGACATGACGCTGTAAATAGTTTTAGAAGCTCAAAACTATCTGATTTTTTAGGGTGGGTAGAGACATTGGCAATCTGGACTTCGTATATTTTTTACTTTTATCAGTCATTAAGAATTTACAGAGAATATAGAAGTTGGACAGAAACACAATTCTCTGATACTGAAACAATTAGCTTTGTTTGGTTAAGAAATTTTATCTACTTAATTATTGCTGGAGAAGTTTTTAAATTTGCTTGGGGGCTTGCCGATAAACTACTCGGCGATTTACCTTTCGAGCAAGATTGGTGGTGGCATCTGTTTACAGTTCTGATTATTTGTTATGTTGGTATAAAAGGCTATGCCCAACATCAGCCTTTGCATTTGGTTTACAGCTCAAAAAATGCAATGCAAGAAGAAATTGTAAAGGCAGCGGTCATAACAGAGTCAAAAGACAATAGCTTTGAGGAGTTAAAGATAAAAATTGAAAATTCGATGCTTCAAGAAAAGCTTTATCTCGAACCCGAACTTTCATTGAGCGATTTGGCTCAAAAACTCAAAACTAATACGTCGGTGCTTTCGGCGGCGATAAATTCAAATTTCGGAAAAAACTTCAACGATTTTGTGAACGAATACCGAGTAGAAGAATTCAAGAAACAAATAAAATTACCTCAAAACCAAAATTATACACTTTTGGCGGTAGCTTTCGACTGTGGATTTAATTCAAAAGCCACGTTCAATCGAGCATTTAAAAAATTTACAGGTCAATCACCCAGTCGATTTGAAGGGACATAAAGGAGTCTTCGGTGGGCAGTTGTTAGTAATCAGTTTCAAGCTAAAAGCAAAAGAGCGGTTTCCAACGAAGAAACTGCTCTTTTGCTTACTGTTGAACTATTAACTGTCAATACTTCCCGTTCAATTCCCAATTATAGGTCATGTAAGATATTTTTGCATCTTTATTGGCTTTTACTTTTGCATATTTGTTTGCCCAGTCAAGCACAGACATCTTAGCTTTAAAATCGCTACCATACCAATTGAAGATATTAGAAAGTTTTACTTCATCGGCCGAAACTTGATTTTTGCTCGAATCATTCAAAAAATCTACTCCTTGGTCGTCGAGTTGTTGGTTGAGTTTTGCTGCCACAAACGCCTCATTTCTAAGTGGAGGGCAAGATTTTGCTGCACAAACTAACGCAAAGTGGATACGTGGTTCATCAAAATCTTTTCTGATAATTCCGTGTTCGATATTATTCAAATCAAGTTGTTTACCGCCAATGTTAATAAACTTGACATCCCATGGGGTATTCACAAATGGAATCTTTACCTTACTGCCAATATCTTTGATACTTTTGATATTTTCATCAGTATGGTCTAAAATTAACTGCACCGTAAAAGCATTATAGGCATTAATCCAATATGCCAGTTTTTCGTTTTTGCTCCATTTATCATTTGGGGCGTTGTTTTCCACCAAAGTTAAATACTTTCTTAATTCAGCTTGGTCTTTCTTAAAACCCCCATAATTAACAAAACCTTTGGCATCAACGTGTTTTTTCAACAGACCGTTCCAAATTTCATGGCTAATCGGCTCAGCATTCGATGTTGGAGCATTAACTGCGAAGCAACTACTTACCGTAAATAACAAGATGCTCAATAAACTTGTAATCTTCATTTTATCTTTGTTTTTGTCATTATTAGTTCAAAACTACTTTCTTACATATACGTATGTAAGTGGAAAAAAGTTTGTCATTAACAAATAATAACAAAGTTTACCTACACTCGCAAGAATATCTTATAATGATACATCGCTCTCAAAAATGCCCATTTTATGCCAATTACAGCCAAAGTAATAATTACGCCGTAGTAATGTTCACCAAAAAGTTGTCCCAACCATTTAAAAGCACCTTCTGCTGTATAATCCCAGTCAATAAACATGCCTGATAGATAAATCAAGATAGAATTTAGACCAATAATTGTGAAGAAAAACGCCCAACGTTGGTAGTGCAAAACATCAATAATGAAATAGAAAATTGCCAATAGAATAAGGCTACATCCACCCGCATAAAGCATGAATGAACTCGTCCAAAGGTTTTTATTAATCGGGAAAATCAAGCCCCACATTCCCCCAATAATTAAGCATAGCAAACCGCCAATGGCCAAAGTTGCAGCTTTTTGAGTTGGGGTTTTGGTAGAATTATTTTTCAAGAAATTTCCTGCAAAAATTCCCAACAAACCCGTGCAAATTGCAGGAAGTGTCGAGAAAAGTCCTTCGGGGTCATGAATCACAAGGTGTAATCGGCCTGGAAGCACTGTGCGGTCAACCCAAGAAGCAAAATTGCCTTGAATCGTCAAATCTCCCGCCACAAAACCTGGAGCAGCATTAAATTTCATAATTAACCAATAGCCAATCAGAATACTCACAAACCACACGTACTGAAAACGTTGGCTGGCATACACATAGATAATACAGGCAAACATATACGCCAAACCGATACGCCCCAACACACTCGGGAAGCGTATCTGCGAAAGTTCCTTTATCTGCAAACCGTTATTATAAATCACGCCCAAAAGCACTAAAATGAGTCCACGCTTAATGATTCGTAAAACTATTTGGCGGCTTTCGACACCCTTGTCAATTTCATGGCCAACCGAATAAGGCGTTGAAACACCAGAAATAAACAAAAATAAAGGAAAAATAAGGTCATAAAATCGAAAACCATTCCATGCAACGTGCGAAAGCTGAGTTGCCATCCAGACCGCCGCGGGGTGATGAGTGGCGTGAGCCAATTCGTGGATAAAATCCTCGCCGCCCATAATCCAAAACATATCAAAACCTCGGAGGGCATCAAGGGAGTAAAGTCTTTGTTTAGTTATAGAAGTACTCATTTTTTATTGATTAGGGTAATATTTCAAAGATAAAGAAAATAATAAAACGATTGAAAAGAATATTTCTATAATATTTTCTAATACTTCTGAGGCAGGCTTCGCTTCGAGTGAAGCCTGCCTTTAATTCGGATAATTTTGAAAACAAGGTTTTATTTCTCGCAAGTTTTTTGTTGTTTTATGGTCGTTAAAACAACAAAAGATTCAATGAATTTTATTTTCAGATTAGCAACCATTAGCGATACCGAAGCTATTTGTGCATTGGCCGAGAAAACCTTCCGAGATACCTACACAGAATTTAACACGCCCGAAAATATGGAAATCCATGTGGCGAAAAACTTTTCAACAGAAGCGATTTTGGCGGATTTGAAAAACAATCAAAATCAATATTTTATTATCGAGCTTGAGACAAAAATTGTTGCCTTTGCAAAACTCGTAAAAGACCACAGCACCAAAGGTTTAGCAAATAAGAAAGTTGTAGAAATCGAACGTTTTTATGTTGATAAAAACCTACATGGCCAGCAACTCGGGCGAAAACTAATGGATTTCTGCACGAACTGGGCAAAAGAAAATAACTTTGAAATAATTTGGCTTGGTGTCTGGGAAAACAATCAAAACGCCATGCAGTTTTATAAAAAAATGGGTTTTGAGTTTTTGGATAAACACGTTTTTGTGTTAGGAACAGAGGTACAAACCGATTTTACGATGAAAAAAGATTTATGATAAATTTACGAATAGAAAAAATAGCGTTGACAGACGTTGAAAAGTTTTCGGAATTAGCTACTCGTGCTTACTTTGACCATTACCGACATCTTTGGTATGACCAAGGTGAATGGTATGCTCATAAGTGCTTTAACATCAGTCAATTAGTCGAAGAATTATCGGACATAAAAAATGAGTTTTTCTTTGCAATTCTTGATAAAAACCCTGTCGGATTTCTGAAACTTCGCCCCGAAAACCAACTGATTGACCAAGAAGGAAACGGTTTTGAAATAGAAAGAATTTATTTGACCAATGAAGTAACGGGGAGGGGTGTGGGGAGAAAACTAATGGAGTTTGCTATTGAAAAAGCTCAGCAACAAAACAAAGATTATGTCTGGTTAAAAGCAATGGATAGTAGCCAAAACGCCATTAAATTTTATGAAAATCTCGGTTTTGAAATCTGTGGAATATCTCGCCTTGATTTCGAGCAAATGAAAACCGAATATTTGGGAATGGTAGCGATGAGGAGGAATTTACTTTAAAAATGGGCCTTCGACTATGCTCAGGCACCATTTCTAAATATTGATGTTTTCAGTACAATTTTCACTTTGGTGCCTGAGCGGAGCCGAAGGCCGAAGTGAAAATATCATTACGCCAATAAAGCCTTCACCATTGCTGAAATTGCTTTTCCATCAGCAATGCCAGCAAGTTCTTTGGTAGCGACGCCCATCATTTTTCCCATGTCCGACGGAGCAGAAGCACCCACACGAGCCTTAATTTCTTCTAATTTTGCTCTTAATTCATCTTCTGAGAGTTGTTTTGGTAGAAATTCTTCGATAACCGCTAATTCGGCTAATTCTTTTTCCAAAAGGTCAGGACGATTCTGTTGACGATAAATATCTGCCGAATCTCTTCGTTGTTTAGCGGCTTTTGTAAGTAGTTTTGTTTCTTCGTCAGTTGTCAATTCGCCAGTTTTTCCTTCCTTTGTTTCTTCCAGCAAAATCACTTTTTTTATATCACGAAGAGCCATTAATCTTCCAGATTCACGGGCAAGCATGGCTGCTTTTATTTGGGCGTCGATTGTGGTTTTTAAAGACATTTTTTTAAGAATTAATTGTATTTTTTTTATAAATATTGGTATTGTATCCGTCTGATAATTTTTTGGAACACCTTTTGATGAGGGCTAAGTATTAGTTAACCAACCCATCAAAAATTATGCGTTTTTTTAACTTAACTACTATTGTCGTTCTGTTATTTGTGTCCAGTGTGTTCGCTACTCCCAAAAAGAGCTATTCACCAACTCTAATAATTCAGAAACGCTGTACCGAAATTCAAACTAAATTAAAAAATCATCACTACATCATTCAACGAATTTCTGATAATCGATTCGATGATGTAGTAACGGCCTATTTTCAAAACAATCGAATTGAGCTAATCGTTTCGGAAACTTTCGGCGAAGTTGGAAAAATCAGACATGAGTATTATTTTGGTAAAAATGGGGAACTGATTTTAGCAACAAATCAGTTATTTAATTACCAAACAGTACAAAGTTCCGACAAAAATCTGGTAAAAGTAAGCGAAAATAGTTACTATTACCAAAAAATGAAACTTGTGAAGGCAATCGGTGGAAAAAGTGATAAATCTCGCCTTTCTTATTATGATGCTCAAACTCGTAGTCGTTATTTGTTAGGAAAGAGTATGATTTTAACAAAACAGATTAAAGAACAGCATGACGAAATTATCGGTCAATATCAACAAAATAGCGACCTTGCGAAACTCACGAGGTGGCAACCAACCGAATGTGGTGCAGGTTGCGATTGATTGTGAAAATTTTGGGGCGGAGGGAATCACGGTTCACCCCCGTCCTGACGAAAGACATATACGTTATCAGGATGTCTATGACCTGAAACAAATCGTAACGACGGAGTTTAACATAGAAGGAAACCCTACCGAAAAGAAATTTGTAGAGTTGGTACTTGCCAATAAACCTACGCAAGTAACACTTGTTCCCGACGCACTCAACGCCGTCACTTCAAACGCAGGCTGGGACACAATTAAGCACAAAGAACTACTGAAAGATTTGGTGGCAACCTTCAAAACTGTGGGTTGTAGAGTTTCTATTTTTGTTGACCCAAGCGAAGCAATGGTTGAAGGGGCAGCCGAAACAGGAACAGACCGAATTGAACTTTATACTGAAAGCTACGCCCATAATTATCTTAAAAATCGTGAAACGGCCATCAAAGACTACATAAGTGCGGCAAAAGTAGCCGAGAAAGTTGGGCTTGGTGTAAATGCAGGCCACGACCTAAGCCTTGAAAACCTACGCTACTTCAAACAAAATATTCCGAATTTGCTCGAAGTTTCCATTGGTCACGCACTTATTTGTGATGCTCTCTATTTGGGCTTAGAAAATACAATACAGCTATATTTGCGAGAATTGGAGTAAATGGCTATTAGCGTTTTAAAAAGGGTGTTTATACTTCTCAAAGTTGATTTTATTTAACAAAAAAGCTAATGGCTAATATTAGGCCGCCGAAGTGGCTAATTGCCAAAAGCAAAAGAAATAATGACAAAACCACTTTCAGTAGAGCAGTTTCTCGAAAAATCAAAAACAACTCCAATCATAGATGTTCGTTCGCCTGGTGAATTTGAACGTGGGCATATTGTTGGGGCTGTTAATATTCCATTGTTTGAAAATCACGAACGAGCAGAAGTGGGAACTCGCTACAAAAGAGTGGGGAAGGAGTCGGCCTTTTTGTTAGGGCTTGATATTGTTGGGCCGAAACTTTCTGGATTTGTGAAAAAATCGAAGAAAGTTGCTCCCGAAGGTGAAGTTTTGGTGCATTGTTGGAGAGGTGGAATGCGAAGCGGAAGTTTTGCCACTCTATTGGGTTCGGCAGGAATGAAAGTGTACACGCTCATAGGTGGGTATAAAAAATACCGAAATCATATACTTGAAGAATTGGCTCAACCCCTTAATCTGATTGTACTGGGCGGAAAAACAGGTAGTGGAAAAACAGAAATTTTACACGAGTTAGCCAAACAAGGTGAACAAATTTTAGATTTGGAAGGTTTAGCCAATCATAAAGGTTCTGCCTTCGGAATGCTCGGGCAAGCACCACAACCCATGACTGAGCATTTTGAAAATATGCTTTATGCCGAGTTTGCCAAACTCGACCCTACACGCCGAATTTGGGTTGAAGACGAAAGCCGAAATATAGGTTGCTGTAATATACCCGATGTGCTTTGGCAACAAATGCGAACAACAAAAGTTGCATTTATTGATGTTGACCGACCAATTAGAGTACAGCGTTTAATAGAGGAGTACGCCCATTTTTCGTTTGATGAACTTAAAACCGCCACCGATAGAATTTTGAAGCGTCTCGGTGGCCAACACCACAAAGCAGCCATTGAAGCCCTCGAAAATGGTGACTTTTCGTTCGGGACAGATATTGCACTCAACTACTACGACAAAGCCTATCTACACGGCCTTTCTAAAAGAGAACTTTCAAAAATTACAACATTTAAAGTTACCGAAAATAATCCTTCGGCCACTGCCGCTCAACTAATAGCAGGTATTTAACATTTTTTAAGACTTTTTAACGTCCATTATACACCGACTTCGCCTAAGTTTGTGCAACATTTTATGTTATAAGATGTCATTTAACCATTATTTACATATTCAAAACTTTAAGAATTATGAAGGCTATTTCCAAAACAGGAGCATTACTGCTGTTATTTGCAGCTCCTATGGTTTCGTTTGCACAAGAAAAAAAAGAAAAGTTACGTATTCGTATCGAACAAGAAGTTGATGGAAAAACAACTATCAGCCAAAAAGTAATCAATGCTTCGGGTTTATCGAGCAGCCAAAAAGATGAGATGATTGAGAAATTCAAAGACTCAGTTTTAGCTCTTAACAAAGGTAAAGCTCAAGGCGTAAAAATTGAGATAGACAACGACTCAAACTCAAATATCAATATTGAGCGAAATGATGGTAAAAAGATTGTAAGACGCTACGAATTTAATGATGGTGATGGTGGCGGAAAAGAAGATATTGTAATCAGAAGAGAACCGAAAGTACGAATTTATAAAAGAGATGGTAAGGGCGAAACGGAGTTCTTTAATGGAGAAGATTTCTCACACGAATTTAATGGCAATATGGAAAGCCTGCGTGACAATATGAAACAAATGGGCAAAGACCTAAAGTTTGAGTTTCGCTCGATTCCTGATAATATCATGATGTTTGATGGAGGAAGTTCGGGCAGCAAAACCATCAAAAGCGTTGAGGTGTTTCCGAATAATCCTAAAACTGAAATCTTGAATGTTCGTTTCAACGCTCCACAAAAAGGCGATGTTAGTATAAAAGTTTTAGATGTAAAAGGAAGTGTACTTGCCAAAGAAGAAATCAAAGACTTTTCGGGCGAATATGTGGGTCAAATTAATATTGGCAAACAAAAATCAGGAACAATTTTCGTGATGATTACACAAGGCGAAGATGGAAACGTAAAGCGTGTAGTTTTACCATCGAATGAGAAGTAATTTATAAGGTCAAATAAATAAAAGGCTCAGATGAAACTTTCATCTGAGCCTTTTAAATTTATCATTAACAATTAATAATTCACCACTATTATTTGCTTGCTTCTTCAATCCAGTGCGTCATTTCGGCTACGATAGCATCGTTTGAACCTAAATAACCCGTACTTTTAAACTTGATTTTACCTTCTTTATCAATACAGAATTTAGCAGGAATACCATTTACGCCGTAACTTCCAGCCACTTCACCACCCACATCTAAAATCACAGGGAAAGAAGTAAACCCGCGTTGCTTCACAAACGTACTAACTGTTGATTTCCATTGGTCGGCACTCACACGCTCGTAAGTATTCACAAACAAAAACTTCACGTTTGGATTATCCTTAAATTTATCCATTGATAACTTCATACCTGGAAACGACATGATACAAGGTCCGCACCAAGTAGCCCAGAAGTCGAGAACAACCACCTTTCCACGTAATTCTGAGAGTTTCACACTTTTTCCGTCTAAATCAACCAACGAAAAATCTGGGGCATCAGCACCAACCGAACCTGCACTTCTGCGTTTTACGTCTTGAATAAAAAGCTTGGCAAAGAAATGATTTTTGCCTTCTTTTTCCAGCTGTTTAGCTGCATTTGCAAAGATTTCAAAGTCTTTTTCAGGATTCAAGAAATTATTGATAGCAATCAAACCCGCCAGCGAAGTACCCATTTCGCCAATCATTGGTTTGATGGTTGCATTGAACTTATCTTCGGCCGTTTGATAGCTTACTTGAATATCTTTTTTCTTTTTCTCGTCTTTTTTCTGAGTTGCTGCATCAAACTGGTTTTGCAAATCCATTTGAGTTTGGCGGAATTTCTGAGATTCGGCTACAACTTGATTGAATTTGGACATCATCGGCGAACCATCTACCGAAAAGCTGCCTGGTTTTTCGGGCGTATTGAAACCATCGGCTACAATATTCAATGTTTCGCCACCGTCGAGAATCAAACCTATGATTTGTTGATTGGCAATGTTTACTTGATAAATAGCTGGTTCGGTCATTTTACCTTTAAACGAAAAACTATTATCAGGCGATAATGCTACTGAATCAACACGAAAAGGAATATTTCGGTCGTTCATTCGCTCCAAATATACTTTACCACTTACAGCAGATTTTACTTTTCCACTGATGCTATACGTACTTTCTGTACCCGTTGGCGTATTCGCTTGTGGTTGCGACTGGCAAGCCATTCCGCTGACTACCAAGCATATAGCAATAATGATGTGTTTCATAAAGGTATTTTTTATTAATATTTTCTTTTAATGCTTATGATAAAGCTTTCATTAATAACTCGTTCGTACGTTTTGGGTCGGCCGAGCCTTTTGATTTTTTCATTACTTCTCCAACAAACATGCCAAGTAAACCTTTCTTTCCGCTCTTGTATTCTTTTACTTTTGCTTCGTTGGCTGCCAGAACTTCGTTGATTAACGCTTGAAGTGTATCGGTATTGCTTTCTTGAATCAAATTGTTGCTCTCTGCCAATTTCAATGCCGAAACTGTTAGGTTTTCGAGCATCAACGGAAATAATTTCTGAGCTGCTGCTGAGCTACTAATTTTGTTTTCATCAACCAAGGAGATGATTTCAACTAATTGACTTGGTTTTAGACTAAACTCCGTTATTTCGAGGCTATTTTCGTTCAAATATCCTCTGATTGTCGAGGTAAGCCAGTTAGAAGCCGCTTTGTAATTTTGGGTTAGTTTACAAACTTCCAAATAATAATCGGCCATTTCTTTGCTATCGGTAATCGTAACGGCGTGTTCTTCGAGGATACCAAACTCTTTCGTAAACTTCTCGAACAATTCGCTCGGAAGTGCGGGCATTTTTGATTTGATTTCGTTCATCCACTCATCCGAAATTCTTAGCGGGGCTAAATCAGGCTCAGGGAAATAACGATAATCATTCATGGTTTCTTTCACACGCATACTGTAAGTTTGGCCTTTGTCCGCATCAAACATACGTGTTTCTTGAATAATCTTTCCACCCGATTCGAGTAAAGCTACTTGACGTTTGTATTCGTATTCGGCAGCGTGTTGGAGATTGCGAATCGAATTCATGTTTTTGATTTCGACTTTCGTACCAAATTCGGTTGTGCCTTCTTCACGAATCGAAATATTTAAGTCGGCACGCATCGAGCCTTCTTCCATGTTGCCATCGCAAATGCCCAAATAACGCACAATCTTACGAATTTCGGTCAGATACGCACCTGCTTCTTCGGGGCTACGCATACACGGCTCCGACACGATTTCTACGAGTGGGGTACCCGCACGGTTATAATCTAAAAGTGTAAAAGCATCGCTACCATCATGAACCGATTTTCCTGCATCTTCTTCGAGGTGAATATGATGAAGTTCTAAAGTACGCTCCTTGTAGGTTTTACCATCTTTTAAGCGAATTTTGATTGCTCCACCTTTACAAATTGGGTATTTATCTTGCGAAACTTGATAGCCCTTTGGAAGGTCGGGATAGAAATAATTTTTACGGTCGAAATAATTGTTTCTATTGATTTCGCAGCCACAAGCTAAGCCCATACGAATGGCATATTCGACTGCTTTTTTATTCAGTTTTGGTAAAACCCCAGGGTGTCCGAGCGTGATTACACTAATATTTGTATTTGGTTCGCTACCAAATTGATTCGTATCGGAGGCAAATATCTTACTCTCTGTTGCAAGTTGGCAGTGAACTTCTAAGCCAATAACAATTTCGTATTTCATGAAGGATTTTTATTGTGATGCAGCGGCAAAAATTTTGCCATTAAGAAAACCACGTTTCTATTAATCTACAAATTTATGGTTTTTAGCTGAAAGTCTAATAAAAACGATAGAATAAGTGCTTCAAGAAGAAGTAATTATTCCGTAGGAATTTAATATTGATAGTCAGCAAAATACAGTAGAATATTCTTACGGAGACAATTTCTGTAAGCTAAAAATAAGAAATTTGGTTAAGATTTTTCGTTTAAATGCTCATCAACCACTTCTTCTACTTTTTTCTTGATGCTGTGTTGAACGGAATCTTTTGCAAAAATAAAAATGGCAAGAGCAATGGCATAAAAGCCAAACACGATAAGAAAACCCAGCCAAGAGCTACCAATCAGATGGTTGAGGCCGAGGGCAATCAAAATACTCAGAAAAATAATCACCACGATGCAGAGTATAAACGTAATAAGTGCATACGCTGCTTTTACGGCTATACCCTCAATTTTATCTTGAACATTAAGTTTGGTTAATTCAAATTTTGCCTCGATGAGTTTGACGAGATTTTCTTTTAACTCACCTATTTTTAAAAAATCAGACATTTGGATTCGGTTATTGGTAATTTGTTATCGGGAAATTAGTCTAATTTTCGTAAATATTAAAAATAAATTCGAGAATTGATAAATAAAAAAGGATTAAACACGGGAGTTTCGACTTTGCTCAACCACCGTGTTTAACCCTTTAAAGCAAGAAGTCGAAACCACCGACTTTATAGAAACCTACTCTTCATCACCACCAAAACGGCCACCGCCGATTAGGTTTCCGAAGAAAAGCGTATTCAAGAAAAGTTTGTTTGTACCGTACCAAAATGCTCTGAAATTCGGGTTTTCAGATAGTGCAATTACTCGACCCGAACCCACATTTAGCGTAATAGCAGCTGGAGAATTTTTGATTAGTTTTTCATTTTTTGGATGTACATAACCCGCCAACAGAGGATTTGCCGTGAAAATCATCGGTGTATTATACGGATTCTTGGTGTCTTCCATAAAAATATTATTATCCTTAAACAAAGCCAATTTGTTTTGTTGATAACCAAAACACAATGGGTGCGTTGGGTCGATTTTCGCCTCGAATATTGTTCCTGCGGTTTCTAAAGCACCCGTATATTTTTCTTGTAGATTATACGGACGTTTTTCGCCGTTTCCGTTGTTATCTGGCTTTTCTTTAACGCTTATGTTAGCAATTTTTTTAGCCGAAACCCACTCCACAGCATCGGTCATGGCTACCAAAATACCACCACTTTGCACAAAACGTTTGATTTTTTCATCAGAAAGAGCATTGTAATTACCACCAGCCAAAACAATGTGTGTATATTTTTCTAAACCTGTGCGGTTGGCCGTTTCTATGTCGGCAACCGTGAGCGGAATGTTAATACGTTGGTCAAGCAAGTGCCAGATTTCGCCCGCATCAGTCGATTGTACGCCCGCACCACCCAACATTAATACTTTTGGTAAACGTACTTTTTTGAACTTCTCACTACCAAAGTCAATTCCCTGTGGCGTAAGGCCAGTCGGAACTGCATAGAAATCTACACCGTCTCGCTCGGCAAGAGTTTGTAGTAAGGCCGAAGGGTCAGAACCATTACTGAAAATTTGAATTGTACCATAGTCAAAAGTGCGTTCTTTTCCTTCTACCACTGCCGAAAGGGGTTCGGTTGCTACTTTTAGGTTATAGCCTTTTTTCAATAACTCGTAAGCAGCACGTGGAGCGTAGTAGCTATTCCACTCAAACAAATAGGCATATTGGCTTTTACCAACAACTTTTCCTTTCGGAAAATCATTCTTTTCTACTTTTTCGCCTAACGAAACGGCAGTTTTTGATTCGGCCGTAGGCACATTCATACAATATTGAAGCGACCACGCCGAAATATCATAAAATAAGCTATCTTCAAATTTCGTACGCTTTTCAAACATTGACTTGATAAGGCGGTGTTGTGGCTGATTCATCGGCACAACGTAGGCACTTTCTTTGCTGAACGCTATTCCATCTTGGTTTTCGTCTTTTCCTAAGCGATATACATCAATTTGATTGCGTTTGAGCATATTTACCATTTCCCAAGTTTTTATGGCATCATTTCCACCACCAAAAACGTAGGCTTTTACGGCATCGGTTGAGGTTTCTTTATAAAAACTTCTCATGTGTTCGAGCAATTCGACACGCATTTCACGTGCTGCACGAAGCGTAGAGAAAGTAGCTGTCACTTGGTTACGAACCGTAAACGGAAAACTCAACACTCCATTGGCGGTTTCTTGCAAATGTCCACGAGAAGAAGCTTGTTCAAACAAAATACCCACCGAGCCATTTACATCGGGTAGGGTAGAGCCTTTTCCGTAGTAAAAATCATCGTAGTTTTCTTGAGTATAATAGGCCGAACCGATTTTGTCGAGTCCAGCAGCTTGGAATTTTCCAAATTTGATGGTCAAATCAATGTTTTTCTTGGGCGTAAGCGGGTGTGTACGTGCAGGAATACCAGGTTGGAAGAAAAACGTTGAAGCCGAACCCATTTCGTGGTGGTCGGTCAAGATATTTGGTCGCCAATCATAAAACTTTACCAAACGCCCCTTACTTTCGGGCATTTGTTGATAAAGCCAGTCACGATTGAGGTCGAACCAATAGTGATTCGAGCGTCCACCAGGCCAAGTTTCGCTAAATTCACGGCTGTTTATATCGCTCACTAAATTTGTACTACGATTGATATTTACCCAAGTAGCAAAACGATTTCCGCCATCTGCATTAATAACTGGGTCGATTAAAATAACTGTTTCTTTCAATAACGAATCAACACCTGTACCTTGAGCAGCAGCTAAATAATAAGCCGACATCAGGTTCGAGTTAGTGCCACTGGCTTCGTTTCCGTGTACAGAGTAGCCCATCCAAACCACAATGGGCATTTTTTGTAGGTCTAATCCGCCTGATTGTGAAGGATTAACCAACTTTTGGTGTTCAGTCTTGATTTGGTCGAGGCGAGCGTGATTTTCGGGAGAAGTAACTGTAACAAGAACTAATTCTCGGTTTTCAAAAGTTTTGGCATAGGTTTCTATCTTGAAACGATTCGATAAACGAGCCAATTCTTTCATGTAACTCACTGTTTCATAGGGGGTTACGTGCTGTTCGCCAACTTGATACCCCAAAAATTTCTGTGGTGTCGGAATTTTGGCATCATACGTAACATTCTGAGGTAAATAATAACTATCAGCAACTTGTGCAAATGTTTGACTGATAAGTAATTGGAAGAATAATAGGTAGAGTAAAGTGTTTTTTTTCATGTCGAGAAGTTTATATTTTTCAAACAAAGAAATATAGAAAAGCCAATAAAACAAAAAAGCCTCTGACGTAGAGGCTTTTTTTATAGACAACAATCTCTATAACCTTGTGAAAAACGGTTTAAACGTCTTACAAGGTAGAAATTATAGATGTTTTTTCCTTAAAATTTTAGTTAGAAGCCTTTAGTTTTGCTTCGATTGTTTGTTGCGTATGCGGTACTGCTCTCAAACGCTCTTTCGGAATTAGTTTACCAGAGTCACGACAAACACCATAAGTGCCATTTTTGATTCTGATTAAAGCTGCTTCTAACTGCTGAGCAAACTTCTGCAATCTTCCAGCCGACTGGCTCAATTGCTCTTTTTCGCTTACATCGGCACCATCTTCCATTAGTTTTGTGCTATTGGCGGTGTATTCTGTGCCGTTGTCATTCTTTCTACTCAACGTTTCTCTGATAAAGTTCAGTTCGTTGCGAGTTGCTTCCAGTTTTTGAGTAATAATCGTCTCAAATTCCTTTAGTTCATCTTCCGAATATCGGGTTTTTTCTTCAACTGCGGCCATAATTGTAAAGCAGTAAACGTGTATATTTTGGGGTTTTTGAAAAATCCCACAAATATAGTGTTTTGGTTAACTGAAACAATAGTCTTACATGATTTCTTGAAATATCCTAAAAAAAATTTATTTAAAGGTAATTTTAGAAAAACAATAAATTATTTGGTTTTGTCAGAAAATGCAAAAGGCTAATAAGGTATAATTACCAAATAAGCTGATAAAAAATTAGTGTTAAATTTAACGATTTTAAGAAATACTTTCTTTTTTCTAAGTTTGTATCGTGAAACTACATTCACGTACAAAATATTATTCTGTTTATGACATATATAGAACCAGCTCCAATCAAGGATAAAGAGAATCCGTTGGAGTCGATGATGCAACGATTCGATGCGGCCGTGAAGATTCTCGGTATCAGCGATGAAATGTATTATATTTTAAAAGTACCTGCTCGTCAGGTTACTGTCGGCTTGCCCGTGACGATGGATAACGGTCAAATTAAAGTTTTTGAAGGCTATCGAGTGATTCACTCAACGATTCTGGGGCCAAGTAAAGGTGGTATTCGCTTCGACCCAGCCGTAAATATTGATGAGGTAAGGGCTTTAGCTGCTTGGATGACGTGGAAATGTGCCGTGGTTGATATTCCTTACGGTGGTGCCAAAGGGGGAATTGCCTGTAACCCACGTGAAATGTCGGCTGGAGAAATGGAACGTTTGATGCGTGCCTACACGATTGCGATGCTTGATATTTTCGGGCCAGACAAAGACATTCCTGCTCCAGATATGGGTACGGGTCCTCGTGAAATGGCTTGGTTGATGGACGAATATTCAAAAGCAAAGGGAATGACTGTAAACGCAGTTGTTACAGGAAAACCGTTGGTTTTGGGTGGCTCGTTGGGTCGTACGGAGGCAACTGGTCGTGGTGTAATGGTTTCGGCATTGGCTGGTATGGAAAAACTACGCTTGAATCCGTATCGGGCAACGGCAGCTGTGCAAGGGTTTGGAAATGTGGGTTCATGGGGAGCGAAGCTTTTGCAGGAAAAAGGTGTAACGATTTGTGGTTTGAGCGATATTTCGGGAGCATACTACAATCCGAGAGGAATTGACGTAGAAAAAGCCATTGCGTACCGAAATGCTAATAACGGAACACTCGAAGGTTTCAAAGATGCTGAGTTGATTACCAACGATGAATTATTGGCCTTGAATGTTGATGTATTGGTGCCTGCGGCCAAAGAAGACGTAATTACGCACGAAAATGCAGGAAATATTCAAGCTAAACTTATCGTAGAAGGGGCAAATGGTCCGACTTCGGCCAGTGCTGATGATATTATCAACCAAAAAGGAATTATGGTTGTGCCTGATATTTTGGCAAATGCGGGTGGTGTAACGGTTTCGTATTTTGAATGGGTACAAAACCGCATTGGTTACAAATGGGCGTTAGACCGTATCAACCGCCGTTCAGACCGTATGATGAAAGACGCTTTCGATAATGTATTTGAAACGTCACAAAAACACGGTGTTTCTCTACGTTTAGCGGCCTACATTGTGGCCATTGATAAAGTAGCAAGCACCTATAAGTTTAGAGGTGGTTACGGTTGAGCTTCGAAAAATATTTACGTATTTCTAATGCTCGACTTCCTTTTTGGGCTTCAATTGACATTAAAACCTGTAAGGTCTTTTCCGACTTTGCAGGTTTTTTTTTAATAAAGAAAATTTTTATCATATAAAACCGTCTTCGTTTGTAGCTTTGCAAAAAATAATAGAAAAATGAAAAAATACCTATCAATACTTTTAATACTTTTAGTAAATTTGTCATGTACCTTTGAGCGTTTGGAAAATACAAATCAAATTGTTGACCAAATGGATGATTATAAAGTAAAGCGAGTATCGCCTACACAAATTGCTTATCAGGTAGAGGAAATGGGGGCTCAGATTTCAAAGGCTTTAACGGCAGATTTTGCGATTCAGATGAGAAATGTTAGTTCTGCACGAGGAGAAGAACTTTGTCAGTTGAAAAATATGAACCTTATCGACTCATTATCAGAGAGGTATGATTTGAAAATTAGACTTTTGGGGCAGCCTGATATTGGTAGTAATAATCAGTTATACGTAAAAGAAAAAGAAGTTTTGGAAGCTTATGCCGATAATGCCGCCAAAAAGCTCGAAATGAGTGATAATATTCAGAAAATTGGCGACTCGCTTTTTGTGTATACTTCGCCAATTCCATACAAAAATGGTGTCGGAAAATTATGCTTTGCTGATGATACGGGTTTTGCAATTTGGAGTATTGTTCTGAAAAAATCAGAGGTTATTAAGTCTATCAATGTGAAAGCTTTGAGAAAGAAGAATATAAAATAATTGTAGGACAAGTTTCTAACTTGTCAAATCGTAGAATAAGAAAGGGTGAGATGCAAATCTCACCCTTTTACTTTAAATTTATTGATAACGAGCAAAGTAGAACTTCGCTCCACAGATTATAGTCCGAATTTGGCAGAAAGTTCTAACATTCGTTCGATGGGTTTGCGAGCATCGGCCAACATTTCTGCTGGAAGATTTATTTCAGGCGTTTCATCTCTCAAACACAAATAGAGTTTTTCGAGCGTGTTGAGTTTCATGTGTGGGCAGTCAGAGCAAGCCTTGCACGCATGACCATTTTTTGATGTTGGTGCTACATAAAATTTCTTTTCAGGAGCAGATTTACGCATTTGGTGTAAAATTCCCGACTCGGTAGCCACAATAAACTCTTGTTGTGGACTGTTAATGACGTGTTTCAAAAGACCTGTGGTTGAACCAATGTAGTCGGCTAATTTTAAAACAGATTCTTCGCTTTCTGGGTGAGCTACTACTTCTGCATTAGGGTACTTGGCTTTCAAATCAGTAATCATTTTCCCCGAAAAAGTCTCGTGAACCATACATGCACCATCCCAAAGCAACATATTTCGGCCAGTTACACGGTTAATGTAGCCCCCCAAGTTTTTATCAGGGGCAAATATTATCTTTTGGTCTTTCGGGAAACTTTCAACAATTTTCACAGCATTACTACTCGTACAAACTACATCGGTTAGTGTTTTTAACTCAGCCGAACAGTTTACATAAGAAATAACAATATGGTCGGGATGTTGGTCTTTAAATGCCTTAAACTCAGCGTAAGGGGCAGATTCTTCGAGCGAACAACCTGCATTAAAATCTGGAAGAACTACTTTTTTGTTGGGTGAAAGAATCTTGGCAGTTTCGGCCATAAAACGCACTCCTGCAAAAACAATCATATCTGCATCGGTTTTGGCTGCTTGTTGCGAAAGCCCCAAGCTATCACCAATGT
This sequence comes from Cytophagaceae bacterium, assembly GCA_027488335.1. Taxonomy (GTDB): domain Bacteria; phylum Bacteroidota; class Bacteroidia; order Cytophagales; family Spirosomataceae; genus Emticicia. The sequence goes on along the minus strand of JAIYBU010000178.1, from coordinate 92,586 downwards.
AATCGGCAATGTCTTGAATCTCGGCAATTTGGTAATAGTGAACCAATAAAACCGCATTTTTTTCTTTTTTCAACCGAGCGATTTCGGCAACATAATCAATTTTTTCAGCGACCATCTTAAACTATAATTTATCAGATTTTTATGATTGTTTTTTTGATAGAAAAACTATTTTTTATATTTCTGTCGACCGTAGACTTAACTATTTGCAAGCAAACTCCCACGTTTTATACATATTTACACTGCCGAGTTTATCGAGATACGATTCTTTGATTTTATTTCCTTTCGAATCATATTCAAATGTACGAACACTTATGATTTGATTGTTATAGAAATAATTTTCTTTTGTCATATTTCCCTTTGCATCGTATTCGTAAGTAAAATAATAGTCGATTTGACCTTTTCCATTAAGGCGAGTTTTTTGCGTGAGCTTGCCCGTTGCGTCGTATTCGTGCTTTGTTTCGGCAAAAGTGATATTATTTCTCAAGGTTTTATCTCTGGCCAAATTTCCTGTGGCATCATACACAAAATCGGTTTGGGTCGTAACTTTATCGGTGGCATCGAAATGCACCTCTTGCGTGATTTTTCCTTGAATATTATATGTTTTCGTATCCGACATCAAAATCTTTCCCGATGGGTCTTTTACTTCTTTCTTTACTAACTGGCCTTTGGCGTTGGTGGTAGTGATTTCTCGAATTGTTTCGGTTTTTCCATCTTCGGCATAAAAAATTTGCGTTTTTTGCGTGCCGTTTAATGAAGATGTATTGAGCGAAAGTAGATTTACACCCGCATTGATAGATTCGGTTAGTAATTGCCCATTTGCATCAAAGCTCTTCTTAGTTACTTTCTTGATTTCACCATTTCGTTTGTACGTGACAACCGTATTATTTCCTGCGGCATCGTATTCGTAAGTAAAATCTTCTGTATAATTCCCTGTATTTTTGCTCGAAAAAGTATTGGTCTGCGTCAAAATTCGCCCTTGTGTGTCATAAGTCTTTGTAAAATCTTGTTCTTTCACACCTTGTCGAAAAAATGAATAATGAGTTTCGGGACAAGTGCCAACGGCTTGTAAATCAACTTGTGCATTTGCGAAAAAAGGAACAAAACTTAAAACTATTTTGATGAATTTCATGTCTATTTATTAATTGTGGAGCAATTCTCCGAATCGCATTTGTAAACAATACGTGAAAGATATTTCAGCGTTCGTTACTACGAAATTACTACTTTTAGCACAAACATTATAATTGAATATTATTCAACGGCAAAGATTATATTATTTAGACAAATTTTAAGAAATACGTAACACAAATTTTAAACGAATAGAATGACAACAAAGTTTTTGAAACAATCGGTTTTGACACTCGGATTAACAGTAGTGCTATTGGCATGTGGAGATTCGGTATCAAAAAAAGAATATAAATCGCCTGATGAAGAATTTGGTGAGCTTTTTAAAGAAGTACAATTAAAGGCGATTTTTTCTGACTCTAAAATTTTTGCTGATGCAAGCCCAAAAGGCAAAGTAGAAGATGTAATGAAGCGATATGAGGAAGAAAAAGCGAAGCCCAATTTTAACTTGAAGCGTTTTGCGATGGAAAACTTCACTTTCACTACACCCAACTCAAAATATGTAAGCAAGGCTGAAATTTCCCCACAAGAACACGTGAATGAACTATGGAGTGTTTTGACAAGAAGAACGAAGGAGTCATCGGGTACGCTTATTCCGTTGGTTAAGTCCTATCTTGTTCAAAGTGGAGCTGCAAGCGAAACCTACTACTGGGATAATTATTTTATGATGTTGGGCCTACAAGCCGCTGGAAAAGATACTTTGATGGCCAATACTGTCTTAAACTTTGCTCAATTGATTCAAGACTACGGACACGTGCCTACGGGAAACCGTAGTTACTATTTTAGTCGTTCGCAGCCACCATTTTTTGCTTCAATGGTAAAAATGCTGGCCGAAACAAAAGGTTATGAAGATAAGTTAATCAAAACCTTACCGCAAATTCAGAAAGAATATCAATACTGGATGGGGATTGATAAAGGCTCTGATGATGCTCAGAAGCAAAATGAAGCTCGAAAGAAAGGAGAAAAAGCGTATAGAAAAGTGGTGTTTATTGGTAAAAACGATATGCTTAACCGATATTTTGATGATAATGATACTCCTCGCCCCGAAGCGTATCGAGAAGATATATTATTTGCGAGTAAGATAAGCGGACGTAAAGCAAATCAAGTTTACCGAGATTTACGCTCGGGAGTAGAGTCGGGTTGGAGTTTTTCGAGTAGGTGGCTTCGAGATGGTCAAAATATGTCAACCATTCACACGACTGATATTTTACCAGTTGACCTAAATGCTATTTTATACGATTTAGAACTTACGCTTGCGAGCATTTATGAGGCAAATAATCAAACCGAGTACGCTCAAAGTATGAAGCAGCTCGCCAATAAACGTAAAGTGGTTTTTGATAAATATTTCTGGAATGAATCGGCAGGTTTCTACTTCGATTATGACTTTATGGCTGGAAAGCAAACCGATGTTTATTCGTTGGCGGCGGTTTATCCTTTATTTTTCAAACTGGCAAGCCAAGCACAAGCCGAAAAAGTGGCCAAAGTTTTAGAAAGCCAATTTTTGAAAGAAGGAGGATTAATGACGACCTTGAATCAAACAAGCCAGCAATGGGATGGTGCTAACGGTTTCGCTCCACTCCAATATTTGGCTATTCAAGGCCTTAGAAACTATGGTTTTAATGATTTAGCCAACCGAATTAAACAAAATTGGGTTGCCAACAACCTCAAAGTTTATAAAGCAACGGGTAAAATGCTTGATAAGTATAATGTATCTGGCTTATCGGGTGGAGATTATCCTCGCCAAGATGGATATGGTTGGACCAATGGGGTTTTACTGAAATTGCTTTCAGAGAAGTAAGAAAATTACCACGGAGGCACGGATTATACAGAGTTTCACTGAGACTATGCTCTTCGTGTAATACGTGCCTTCGTGGCGACCGAAGTTTGGTGAAAATAACCACAATTATTTCACTCCCGCATTGGCTAAATCCTTATAGCCGCCGCCAGTCAAATTATAAATATACTTAAAACCAGCTTGTTGTAAGATAGGAGCGGCCTTACTGCTGCGTCCGCCTGCGGCACAGTAAACAAAAACAGGTTTGTTTTTATCTAATTTTTCGATTTGCTGTTTAAATGCTGCATCATTGAAGTTGATACAATTAGATGTGGCAATTTTGCCCGCTTCCCACTCTTGAGGAGTGCGTACATCGAGCAATTGAGCATCTTTGGTGGTTTTTACTTTAGCAATAAATTCTTGTGGAGAAAGGTTCGTAGTTTGGGCTTTTAAGGTAATTAAAGAAAGGCTCAAAAGGATAAACAAGAAAAAAGATTTAGCTTTCATAATTTTGGTGAAAAATTGATTTAATAAATCCAAAAGTATTGAAATATTCTACATTTTACAAAAAAGAGCAGAAACCATTTGCTTCTGCTCTTTTTTTATATCTAAATAATCTTTAAAATTATTTCAATTGGAATTGAACACGAGTATTAGATTTCTTACCATCTGGTGTAGTATAATCTGTACTTGGGTCTTCATCTCCTTGACCATCATAAGTCATACGGGCTTTGCTGATACATTTTTTCTTCAAGAAATAAGCGTAAATCGCACAAGCACGAAGCTTAGCCGAACGAAGGTTTGTTGCATTGCTTGCACCATCGTTGAATGCTGAGATGTGTAAGATACTATCTGGACATCTTTGCAATAATGAACAAACTCGGTCAAGTTTTTTGTATGAAGTTGGTTTCAACTTGTTTGTTCCACTATAAAACTCGATTCCTTGAGCTGCGAAAGTCAATTCATCTAATTCTGATTGTGAAATTTCACAACCACTGGCAGTTCTATATCCTTTGGGTACTAATTGACCATTTACATAACCTTCTGGGCAACCATCGTTTGATGCTAAACCAGCTAAGTCTGGGCATTTGTCTTGTGCATCAGCTACACCATCTTTGTCACGGTCAGGGCAACCTTTTGCTGAAGCTACACCTTTTACTGTTGGACACGCATCATCTTTATCAGCGATACCATCACCGTCAGTATCAGGGCAACCATTCAATGAAGCAGGACCAGCTTCGTTAGGACACGCATCATCTTTATCAGCGATACCATCACCATCTGAATCAGGGCAACCTTTCAATGCTTTCACACCAGCAACATCTGGGCACGCATCGTCTTTGTCAGCCACACCATCTTTATCACGGTCAGGACAACCTTTCAATGCTATTGTACCCACTTGTGTTGGACACTCATCATCTTTGTCAGCAATGCCATCACCGTCAGTATCCGGGCAACCTCTCAAAGCCATTGGGCCAGCTTGTGTTGGGCACGCATCATCTTTGTCAGGAATACCATCACCATCAGTATCAGGACAACCTTGGAATTTACGTAAGCCTTTTTCAGCAACGCAAGCATCACAGCGGTCAACAACACCATCTTTATCACTATCTTTATCGCCAAAACGGTACGAACCAAGTAAATTAGCTACTAAGTAACCATCATTATATGCTTTTCCGTTTGGTTGAAATGCTGTACCTGTTCCAAGGGCAGTGGTAGAAAGTTTTGTGCCATCTAAATAATCAGAGAAAGCATAACGATAGCCAACTTCTGCACCGATAGTCCATCTTTCAGCGGCGTTATATTTCAAACCAACACCAAAAGGAAGAACTAAAGCTGCTTTTTTCAAGTTTGCTTGGTCTTGGTCGAATAAACGAGCCACAACGTATTTACGAGGGTCATCGTCTTGCAATGCTGCGTTTTGTGCTACAACAGTCGGGTTTGTGAATGCTGCTCCGATACCACCGAAGAGGTAAGGAGAAAGTGTTCTGCGGAAAGTTCCGTCACAAGTATATCTTCTTTCTTTTAAAGGGTAGAATTCGCCTAATAAAGATAATTCAGTTAATGGTGATTTAAACTTCAAACGACGATAATCCCATCGGCCATCTGGTTGGTCAAGGTCGTTACCAGCTAAACGGCCAAAAAGTATTTGGGCACGAGCGGCAAAATAGTCATTAATGTGGCGTCGAACAAAAGCACCAATCATAATGCTATTTGCCGAAGCATAAGGTTTACTACAGTGCATATCACCAAAATACTGATTGACACCAAGCGGAATACCCACTTCCCACTTGTAAGGTTTACATACCTTACAAGAATCTTGTGCCTGAGTTGTTAGCGATAAGGTTAATAACGCTACAAAAAGGAATGCTACCTTCTTCATGTTGGAGGAATTTTATTGTTTTCTTCTAAGAAATAATATTAAAATTGGACTAATCAACGGATTTATATGTCACAATCTAAACGTAATCTTTAGCAAAGAAAAAAAAAAATGTTAGAAATTTCTACAAAAGGCTATATTATTTTGCCAAAAATGATTAATCGGCTGTTAATGTTATTCAAAAATTCCAGCTAAGTTAATAATGAACGCATATTCCATTGCAACTTCTTTTAGTGAAGCAAATCGGCCTGATGCTCCACCGTGTCCAGCCTCCATATTGGTGTGCAACAACAAAAGATTATTGTCTGTTTTCATCGTACGAAGTTTGGCTACCCATTTGGCTGGCTCAAAATATTGCACTTGCGAATCGTGTAAACCCGTGGTTACGAGCAAGTTAGGATAATGCTTTGGTTCAACATTATCATAAGGTGAATAAGATAGCATATATTCGTACGAATCTTTGTTTTTGGGGTTTCCCCATTCTTCAAATTCGCCAGTTGTGAGTGGAATAGTTTCATCAAGCATCGTTGTCACGACATCAACAAATGGTACAGCGGCCACCACGCCACGATATAGGTCTGGCCGTAGATTGATGATGGCTCCCATCAGAAGTCCGCCCGCACTGCCACCGAGTGCAAAAAGTTTTTCGGGGCTACAATAGTTGTTTTTGATAAGAAAATCCGAACAGTCAATAAAATCATTAAAAGTATTCATTTTCTTAAACATTTTGCCGTTTTCGTACCATTCTCGACCCATTTCTTGGCCACCTCTAATGTGGGCAATGGCGTAAATAAAACCACGGTCGAGCAAGCTTAGGCGACCTGAGCCAAAAGTAGCATCGGTCGAATACCCATACGAACCATACGAATATTGTAGAAGAGGGGCAGTTCCATCGAGTTTAATGTCTTTTCGGTAAACAATCGAAACGGGTACTTTTGCTCCGTCACGCACGGTTACGAAAACTCTTTCTGAAACATAATTTTCTTTGTCAAACCCGCCCAAAACCGTTTGTTGTTTCTTTAATTCTTTAGTTTGGGCGTTCATGTCATAATCAAATGTTGAGTTGGGAGTAGTCAACGAAGTGTAACTGTAACGAAGAATATTGGTATTAAAAGTTGGGTTTGAGCCAATGTTAGCATCATAAGCGGGTTCTCCAAAATTGAGATAATGCTCTGATTTTGTAGCATGATTAATGATACGAAGCTGACTAAGACCTTGACTTTTTTCTTGAACGACCAAGTGATTTTTAAAAACTTCAATTCCTTCTAAATAAACTTCTGGACGATGCTCAATGACCGTTTTCCAGCTTGACTTATTGTTTGTTTCATGCTCATTTACTTCCATTAATTTGAAGTTGAACGCATGGTCGATATTGGTTTTTACATAAAATTTCTCCTCAAAATGTTCAATATCGTATTCGTGTCCACGCTCACGAGGGAGGAATGTTATGAACTCGCCTGTTGGGTTGGCGGCTTCCAAGAGTTGATATTCCGAAGCAATTCCGTTGTGGTCGCTGCCGATGGCAATGTATTTTTTGGATTTCATTCGGTAAAGACTCATGTAGTATTGGTTGTCTTTTTCTTCATAAACCAAAATATCGTTCTTTACGTCTGTTCCCAAAATATGTCGCCAAACTTGATAACCCAATAGCGTCTTTTGGTCACGCAAAATGTAGAAAAACGTCTGATTATCAGCCGCCCAAGCGTAACTTCCACCTTCTGTATTCTTGATTTGGTCTTTGTATATTTCGCCAGTTTTCAAATTTTTAAAGCGTACTGTGTAGTTTCTACGGCTGATTGTATCGATTCCGTAGGCTATGATTTCATCATTATCCGTAATTTCATAGCCACCAATGCTAAAATACTTTTTCTCTTTTCCCATTTCATTGCCGTCGAGTAATATTTCTTCAGGGGCATTCAGATTTCCTTTTTTACGGCAATAAACAGGATATTCGCCACCTTCTACATATTTTACATAATAAAAGTATTCACCATCTTTTACAGGAACTGATTCATCCTGCTCTTTGATTCGACCTTTCATTTCCTCAAAGAGTTTTTCTTGTAAAGGCTTTACAGGGGCCATTATTTGAGCCAAATACTCGTTTTCGGCATTCAGATACGTAATCACATCGGGATTTTCGGGGTCGTTGAGCCAATAATAATTGTCGATACGAGTGTGGTTGTGTGTGACTATTTCTTTGGGTTTTGCTTCTACGCGTGGGGCTGTTAGGCCTATGTTTGTCATGCTTGAATGAATACTCATATTTTTGAAGAATATATTATCGAATATTGATATTTTTGAAACACTATATGTAAAGAAACACAACAAAAGTAAGGGATATTTTTTATCGTTTGGCTAAAAATATTCTGAGTTAAAACTACGGATTGCAGGAAAAATAAAGACATTTTGTAGAAAAATGAAAAAATAACGATTTTTACAATTAATATTACAGATAAAATCCAAAATTACCGTCTATAAAATTATAACCATCAATAAATCTAATGAAAAAACAGAGTTCTGCGATAATAGTCTTAGTAATCATTGCCGCTCTTTCTTCGTTCAAAATAAAGAGAGATAGTCTTGAAGAAGTGTTCGTTAAAATCAATCAAGATGTACTGTATCGTGGTCGCTCGTACGAAACGCTCGGTGAAGCAACCTCAACCATCGGGCATCGCCTCACGGGAAGTACCAACGGAAAGAAAGCCGAAGAGTATGCTTATAAACTATTTAAAGAGTATGGTTTTGTAGATGTAAAATATATGCCATTTGAGGTAGAGTCATGGGCGAGAGACACCGTAAGTTTGGCAATCGTACCAAAGGGTAGTGATAATTTTCGTGATGTAGAGGTGGTAGCTTTGGCACATTCGCCTGTTTCTTCGCATCTACAAGGTCAAATCGTTGATTGTGGCGATGGTATTGAGTCTGATTTTGAGAAAGTAAAAGCCGAAGTAAAAGGAAAAATCGCTTTGTTTAATATCAATATTCAATTGCCCGAAAACAAAGGGAAGAAGAACTTGCACCGCTCTGAAAAAACAGCTTTGGCCATCAAATATGGTGCTGCGGGCGTAATCATTGCCAACGCCGTTGACGGTGGAGTGCTTTTGACAGGAACAGCTTCGGTAACGGGCGAGTTAATTCCGATTCCAGCGGTTTGTATTTCGGTAGAAAGTGGTAAAGCAATTCGTAAGTGGATAAAAGACCAACCAAATTTGTTGGCCGTAATTGATATGCGAAATTTCAGCCGACCAATCAGAGCCAGAAACGTAATTGCCACCCTTCCTGGAAATTCAAAAAAATATAAAAAAGAAAAAATCATTATTGGCGGCCACTTAGATTCGTGGGATTTGGCGACTGGTGCAATGGATAATGGCATTGGCTCGTTCACGGTCTTAGATATTGCGAGAGTTTTCCAATCGTTAAATCTAAGACCAAAACGCACCATCGAGTTTGTGATGTTTATGGGCGAAGAACAAGGTCTGCTCGGCTCTAAGGCAATGGTGAAAAAATATAAAGAAGAAGGAAAAATCGACCAAGTACAGTTGATGGTTAACCTCGATATGGTTAATAACGCCAAAGGTTTCAATGCGATGGGTCGCCCAGAATTACGTAAGTTTTTTGATGAAATTGGTAAGAAAATAAAAGATGTTGATTCTACTTTCTCAAATGTAAATATAAACTCGGCAGGCTTGCACTCTGACCATCAGCCATTTATGATTGAAGGTGTGCCAGTTTGTTCGCCATCAGGCAACTTTCCAGTAAAAGCCTACAACTGCTACCACGCCAACTGCGACCGCTTCGATTTGATTGATAAAAAACAAATCGGCAACAACGTTCGCTTTACGGCAATGATGCTTTATGCCTTGGCCGAAGCAGAGGCTTTACCAGTGAAAAAAATGAACGACCAAGAAACCAAAGAGTTTTTAATTAAACAAAACCTCAAAAACGAATTGATTATTGGTAAAGATTGGCGTTGGGAACAATAAAAGATATTTCAAAAAATGTAGCCTCATCGAACCAAATTCGGTGAGGTTTTTTTATGCTCGTTTGTTTTTCCAATAGCTGTAAGCATAGACAAAAACAAAAGAACTGAGCCCAATATAGGCTAATTTTGGAGCAAAGTCAGCAAGAAATTGTCGGAGAGAAACAGCTATCAAAATGATAAATAAACCTAAAATATATAAGCCATCAAGTCGAAAGTCGTGGCGTCGGATGGGGATTTCTTTGAGGGGAGCAACCTCATCTGTAAGCAAAAATTTGATTTTATGAAAATCGTAAACAAGTAGGTATAAATTGCATAAAAGAAAGAAACCAACCACATAAGGCGTGCCTTGCCAATGAAGCGAAATCGTAACCATAAGAATATTGGCAAACATAGGAATAGCCATGATAGCTCCCAAAGTGGCAAAACGTTTCACCAAAAGCATAAAGCCAACAATAATTTGAGAATAAGCAATAAAGATAGCGTAAATACTCAAATTGTATTTTTCCAGTTCTGTCTCTAACCATACTGGGCCGATAATGCCAATAAAATGCCCATGAAACATCTTTGCAACCCCAGCCGTAAGTAAGATAAACCCCAGCCAAAATCGGATACAGCCTGCAATAAATTTCCAAAAATTTTGACCCGAAAAAAAGTTCATGAGGATATTGTTTTGTGAGATACAAATATAAAAATCTAATCAAAACTTGCCCGTAAAGTGAGCGATTTTATAATAAATTTTGCCAAACCTTGCAATTTCAGCAAATGATGATTTAATTTCGTGTTCATACAAAAAATACAAACTTATGCTGTCAAAAACCTTCGGGGCTGCTGTTTATGGAGTAAATGCAACTTTAATTACGGTCGAAGTGAGCGTAGTGCAAGGCACAGGAATGGCAATTGTGGGGCTGCCCGATGGAGCAGTAAAGGAAAGTCAACAACGAGTAGATGCTGCACTGAAAAACTGCAATTATCAGATTTCTCGACAAAAAACTGTCATTAATCTCGCACCTGCCGACATTCGTAAAGAAGGCTCGGCCTACGATTTGCCAATGGCTTTGGGGCTTTTGGCGGTTTCGGGACAAATCAGAACTACCAAAAATTTAGAAGAATACGTTATTTTGGGTGAATTGGCCTTAGATGGCACACTTCGCCCGATAAAAGGAGTTTTGCCGATTGCTATCGAAGCTCGCCGCAATAAACTTAAAGGCTTTATTCTTCCTGCCGAAAACGCAATGGAAGCATCTATCGTGAATGCTTTAGATATAATTCCTGTAAATACGCTCACCGAAGCCATTGAGTTTCTGACAGGTGTGAAAGAAATAGAGCCATTAGTTACTGACACGAGAGATATTTTCTTTAACTCGGTTGGCGAATACGATGCTGATTTTTCGCACGTACAAGGGCAAGAGAACATCAAACGTGCCATGGAAATTGCCGCCGCTGGTGGTCATAACGTAATTATGATTGGCCCCCCAGGTGCAGGAAAAACGATGTTGGCTAAACGTCTGCCGTCAATTTTACCGCCTCTTACGCTTCATGAAGCACTCGAAACCACAAAAATTCACTCAGTTGCAGGAAAGTTGGGGGTTAAAGCCTCGTTGATTGCTCGCCGACCGTTTCGTTCGCCCCATCACACGATTTCAGATGCTGCTTTAGTTGGTGGTGGAAGTTTTCCACAACCTGGCGAAATCTCTTTGGCACACAATGGGGTTTTGTTTTTGGATGAATTACCCGAATTTAAACGGACAGTTTTGGAAGTGATGCGTCAGCCGCTCGAAGAGCGAAAAGTAGTCATTTCTCGCACTAAACAAGCGGTTGAATTTCCATCAAATTTTATGTTGGTGGCAAGTATGAATCCTTGTCCGTGCGGGTATTACAATCATCCCGAAAAAGAATGTAGTTGTCCACCTGGTACGGTCGGGAAATATCTCAATAAAATCTCAGGACCACTTTTGGATAGAATAGATTTGCATGTGGAAGTTACGCCCGTAAGTTTCGACCAAATTGCTTCTACTCGCAAAAATGAATCTTCTGCCGAAATTCGAGAGCGAGTTATTAAAGCACGAGAAATCCAGACCAAACGTTTTGAGAATTACGCAGAAATACACTCAAACGCCATGATGCCGCCCGAAATGGTGAAAGAAATCTGCGGTATTGGCGACGCAGGAAAAGCTCTACTCAAAAAAGCAATGGAACGCCTCGGTCTTTCAGCCCGTGCGTATGATAGAATTTTGAAAGTAAGTAGAACCATCGCCGATTTATCTACTTCAGAAGAAATCAGAATTGAGCATTTGGCCGAGGCCATTCAGTATCGTAGTTTGGATAGAGAAAATTGGGCAGGGTGAAATGAACATTTAGATTTGGCCTAAATCTTGCTTTTTCGCTACTTAAAGAAACTAAAATCTTGTTTCTATACGTTATTAACATCAATTATTAACCTTTCGTACGAACGCCTTACGGGCAGTCGAGAAAAAACTAACACTAAAATGAAGAAAACTGTTTTTGTTGCTCTCATTGGCTTATTTTTTAGCGTAGCAACTTATGCCCAACATAGTAAAAGTGCCACAGGCATAAAATTCACCGAAGCATCTTGGAAAAAAATTGTCGAAAAAGCCAAAGCCGAAAAGAAGCTTATCTTCATGGATGCCTACACCACTTGGTGCGGGCCTTGTAAAATGCTTCAAGCAAGGGTTTTTCCAGATAAAAACTTAGGAGAGTTTTTCAACCAAAACTTTGTAAATGCAGCCATTGATATGGAGTCTGACGAAGGTGTAAGACTCTCAAGTATCTATGAAGTTCAAGGTTATCCATCATTGTTTTTTATTGACCCGAATAATGGTAAAGTTGTAAAAATGTTTTTGGGTTATACCGAAATCGACCAGTTATTGGATGCAGGAAAGAAATTAGTGGCTAAGAGAAAGGTTTAATTAATTGCAATAGGTGATATTTAGAAAAGAGAAGGCATTGAATGTTTTCTCTTTTTTGTATAAGGGTTTTATCGAAAACCTTTTTACAACTATCATCGTTAATATCTGTATATACATCTAATTTTAAAATCAAATGAAAAAACTCCTATTAACCTTTGCTTTAGCAAGTATTTCAACCTTTACTTTCTCACAAAGTTGTTGCGAATTGGTTTTCGCCAGCAACGATGGTAATATGGGTATTTTTGCTTCGGAAAAAGCTTTTATTGCTTCTCATTTAGCTCCAATCGTTTATAAACATACGAGTGAGGTTGGTGGAAAAATGACAGAATTTGCTACGCCAGATGGAAAAAAAGCCAATGCGTATTTCGTAAAAGCCAAAAAGAAATCAGACAAGTGGCTTTTTGTTTACCAAGAATGGTGGGGCTTAAACGACCACATTAAACGCCAAGCCGATATTTTCTATAATGATTTAGGCGGAAATGTAAACGTTCTAGCACTTGATATGTATGATGGAAAAGTGGCAACCGATGCCAGCGAAGCTGGAAAATACATGCAAGGTGTGGTTGAGGCTCGTCTCGAAAACATCGTGCAAGGAGGCCTACAATTTGCTGGTAAAAAGGCCAAAGTTGCCAACGTTGGTTGGTGTTTTGGTGGCAGTTGGTCATTAAAATCGGCAATCATTGGTGGAAAACAAACTGTTGGTTCGGTCATGTACTACGGAATGCCGGTGAAAGACGTTGAAAAATTAAAGACATTGAATACCGATGTACTTGGCCTATTCGCAACCGAACAATGGATTTCTAAAGCAGTAATCGAAGAGTTTGCCGCTAATATGAAAACTGCTGGAAAATCGCTCAACTACAAAATTTTTGATGCAGCCCACGCATTTGCCAATCCAAGTAATCCCAAGTACGATGAGCCAAAAGCAAAAGAGGCTTACGGAATGGCTATCGAATATTTGAAAAAGAAACTTTTGTAAGAAATGTGAGGCGAATCGAGCGTCGGCCGCCTCTTGTTCAACGTAAAAAATAAAATGAGTTGTACTCAATTTTTGCTTTTAAAAGCAAAAAATTGAGTACAACTCATTTTTTTATCAGCATATTTCAATAAATTCACTTCTCTAATATCATCCAAACTCAAACCTCCCTAAACCATGACCTCACGCCGTAGTTTTTTGAGCAAAGCTGCTATGCTTGCCAGTACCTCACTCATTCCATCATTAAAAGCTTTTTCAAAAGAAGAATTACTTACTTTGGCTGCTTATAAACCCGAAAAATCGGCCCTCGAACTGGCAACCGACGAAGATTATTGGTGGCAAATTCAGCAAGCCTATACCGTTTCATCTCAAATCATTAATTTAAACAATGGAGGTGTGAGTCCATCGCCGTTGGTGGTACAAAATGCCGTTGACCGCTATAATAAACTCGCCAACGAAGCTCCCAGCTATTACATGTGGCGAATCATGGACCAAGGTCGTGAACCACTGCGTGAAAATTTAGCAAAATATGCGGGTGTTTCGTCCGAAGAAATAGCCATCAATCGAAATGCTACCGAAGCCATTGATACCGTAATTATGGGTCTGCCTTTACAGCGTGGCGACGAAATAGTAATGACTCGCTACGATTACCCAAATATGCTACACGCATGGCGACAGCGAGAACTACGTGATGGGCTAAAAATAAATTATGTAGAGCTCGATTTGCCTGCCGAAGATGCCGACCTAATCGTACGGAAATACGTTGAGCAAATGACTCTACGCACCAAAATCGTACATATAACGCACCTAATGAACTGGAATGGGCAAATTATCCCAGCCAGACGAATCGCTGACGAAGCCCACAAGCGAGGAATCGAAGTGTTGATTGATGGGGCTCATTCGTTTGCTCACCTCACATACAAAATTCCTGATTTGGGTGGTGATTATTATGGAACGAGTCTACACAAATGGCTTTCTGCCCCTATCGGTTCGGGAATGCTTTGGATGAAGAAAGAAAAAATCAGCAAAATATTCCCACTCATTCCCAACGACAAACCTAATTCTGATAATATCCGAAAATTTGAAAACCTCGGTACTCGTCCATTCATGATTGAGCAAGCCATCGGGCAGGCACTTAATTTTCAATTGGCTATTGGCAATGCAAGAAAAGAAGCCCGTTTACGTTTTCTAAAAGATTATTGGGCAAAAGAGGCAAGTAAAATGCCTAAAATAAAAATGAACACATCGTTAAAACCAGAGTTTTCGGGAGCATTGGCTCATTTTAGTGTAGAAGGATTAGAAGCAGGAAAAATGGAGGGTGAATTATTTGCCAAGTTCAAAATACACACTTCGCCAACCAAATGGGAAAAGCTTGATGGTGTGAGAGTTACGCCTCATGTGTACACAAGCCTAAGAGATTTGGATAGACTCTTAGAGGGAGTACAACACTTGACAAAATTATAAGACATAGAACCATAAAAAAAACAAAATATTAGTATGCTTGCATACTAATATTTTGTTGTATAACTTTGATTCATCAACATTATAAACTACAAAACCAAGTACAACTATGACAGCAACTACAATAGAAGGAATCAACTTTAACTTAACTGAAGAACATTTGGCGGTGCAAGCCGCTGCTCGTGATTTTGCCCAAAACGAACTATTACCAACTGCCATTGAGCGAGATACGCATTCAGTGTTTCCGTATGAGCAAGTCAAGAAAATGGGTGAACTGGGCTTTATGGGAATGATGGTTTCGCCCGAATACGGCGGAGGTGGCATGGATACGATTTCGTATGTGTTGGCAATGGAAGAAATCTCGAAAGTGGATGCTTCTGCCTCGGTGGCGATGTCGGTCAATAATTCATTGGTCTGTTGGGGCTTAGAAACTTATGGAACGGAAGAACAAAAACAAAAATATTTAAAGCCACTCGCTTCGGGCGAAATAATCGGGGCATTTTGCTTGTCCGAACCCGAAGCTGGCTCAGATGCAACTTCACAAAAGACAACGGCCGAAGATAAAGGTGATTATTATTTGGTAAACGGCACAAAAAACTGGATTACCAACGGCGGAACCTCATCGGTTTGTTTGGTCATTGCTCAAACTCACCCCGAACTTAAGCACAAAGGAATCAACGCCTTGATTATTGAAAAAGGAACGGAAGGTTTTGTGGTAGGAAAAAAGGAGGATAAAATGGGAATTCGCTCATCAGATACGCATTCGTTGATGTTTACAGATGTAAAAGTGCCAAAAGAGAACCGAATCGGTGCTGATGGTTTTGGGTTTAAGTTTGCCATGACAACCCTCAACGGTGGAAGAATCGGCATTGCTGCACAGGCTCTCGGAATTGCAGCAGGAGCGTACGAATTGGCCGTAAAATATTCAAAAGAGCGGAAATCATTTGGCAAAGCTATCAGCGAACACCAAGCGATTCAATTTAAATTGGCCGAAATGGCAACCAAAATTGAAGCGGCTCGTTTGTTGGTTTATAAAGCCGCTCGTCAGAAAGACGAAGGTAAAGATTACGTCGAATCGGCCGCAATGGCTAAACTTTTTGCTTCAGAAGTGGCTATGTGGGCAACTACCGAAGCCGTACAGATTCACGGTGGCTATGGCTATGTGAAAGAATTCCATGTAGAACGCCTCATGCGTGATGCCAAAATCACTCAGATTTACGAAGGAACTTCCGAAATCCAAAAACTTGTGATTGCACGAGAGATTTTGAAAGGATAGTTTTGTGTAAAATTTACATCTAACCATTTTTAAATCAACTATGAAAAAAATATTTCTGGTAGCATTTATTTGCATGAGTTTCACTGCTTTTTCGCAAGAAACTATCACAGCTTCGCAAGCCAAAGATTTTGCGGGCAAAGAGGTTTTCTTGACGGGCAAAGTAGCTGGTTCAAGACTTTTTCAAAGACCCACAGGCAATATGATTTTATTAAATATTGACAAACCACACCCAAGCAATGATATTACGGTAGTTATCGAAGGTGAGGTAATCTCAAAAGGAAAATTCACGGAAGCCGCTTTGCAAGGGAAATCTATAAAAGTGAAAGGTATTGTGAGCGTTTATAAGGAAAAACCACAAATAAAGCTCGAAAATGAAGCCAATTTAACAATCATAGAGTAGCATAATTATCTAAATAGTATTAAGAACAAGTTAGAAATTTGCCCTACCGAAAGACTCAATTTAAGAACTTTGGTAGGGCAATATTTTGTAAATTAAATTTTTTTAAAAATAATATTTCAGCTTCTTATCAAAATAAAAATAAAAACTTCTATTTTAGTAGTTTGATTCTAAAAGCAATTAATTTCTATTTCATCCCTAATAAAAAATGAACTTATTCGAGATTAAAGAGCAGGCTAAGGTGTATGATGTTGTCATTGTTGGCTCAGGAGCTGGTGGTGGTATGGCAGCGTATCAACTCGCAAAAGCTGGTGCTAAAGTTTGTTTGTTGGAAGCTGGTGGCTACTTCGACCCCGCTGACCCAAAGTATATTACCCAAATGAAAAACCCTTGGGAATCGCCTCGTCGTGGAGCAAGTACTCGTCTCCGTCCGTTTGGAGATTTTGATGCTGCTTGGGGCGGTTGGGATATCGAAGGTGAGCCATATACGGCTGCTCAAGGTACGCAATTCCGTTGGTTTCGTTCAAGAATGTTAGGTGGACGTACCAACCACTGGGGACGTATTTCGATGCGTTTCGGTCCAGATGATTTCAAAAGAGGCTCTTTGACTGGTATCGGAGACGACTGGCCAATCGACTACGAAGACCTCGCTCCGTATTACGATAAAGTTGATAAAATGATTGGTCTTTTCGGTACAAAAGAAGGTATCCGAAACGAGCCAGATGGTATTTTCTTACCTCCTCCAAAACCACGTTTACACGAATTAATGCTTAAAAAAGCAGCTACTGGCATCGGAATTCCTGTAATTCCTTCTCGTATGGCCATGCTTACTAAGCCAATCAACGATTCTCGTGGTTCGTGTTTCTATTGCGGTCAATGTGGTCGTGCTTGCCAAGCTTATGCTGACTTCTCGGCTTCTTCGGTGCTTTGTATTCCTGCGGCAAAAACAGGTAACTTGACTTTGATAAACAATGCAATGGTGCGTGAAGTATTGACCGATGCAAATACAGGTTTAACAACGGGTGTTTCGTATGTCAATAAAATGGACTTGAAAGAATATACAATCAAAGGCAAAATTGTGGTTTTGGCTGCAAGTACTTGCGAAACTGCTCGTATTCTTTTAAACTCAAAATCTTCAAGATTCCAAAAAGGATTGGCCAATGATAGTGGTGTAGTTGGTAAATACCTCAATGACTCGACTGGTGCGAGCCGTTCGGCATTTATTCCTGCCTTAATGGATAGAAAACGCTACAACGAAGACGGTGTGGGTGGTATGCACGTATTTACACCGTGGTGGTTGGATAACAAAAAACTCGACTTCCCACGTGGATATCACATCGAATATGGTGGTGGTATGGGAATGCCAGGCGGTGGATTTGGTGGTGGAATTGAGCGTGTAAACGGTCTTTATACCGATAAAAATGGCAACAAAAAACGTGCAGGTGGCTACGGTGCAGCCTTGAAAGAGGATGTAATTCGTACATACGGTGCGTATATCGGTATGGCTGGACGCGGTGAGCCTATTCCGTTGGAGTCGAACTACTGCGAAATCGACCCAAATAATGTTGATAAGTATGGAATTCCGACACTTCGCTACAACTACAAATGGAGCGAAAACGAGATTAAGCAAGCAAAACACATGCAGGATACTTTCGAGCAGATTATCCACGAAATGGGTGGTATTGCTTTGGGTAAAAAGCCAGATGCGAGCACTAACTATGGTTTGGCTCAACCTGGTGAAATTATCCACGAAGTTGGAACGGTTCGTATGGGCAATGACCCTAAAAAATCGGCATTGAATAAATGGCAACAAGCACACGATGTAAAAAACTTGTTTGTGGTTGATGCCGCTCCGTTTGTTTCGCAAGGTGATAAAAACGTTACTTGGACAATCTTGGCGAGTTCGTGGCGTACTTCAGATTACATCATCGACCAAGTAAAAGCTAAGAATTTATAATTTAGACATGAGATATTAGACAAAAGACAAGGGATTTTATTTTTCTACTAAGCTGATTACCAGTTGTTTGTGAAACCTTTTCTTGTCTTTAGTCTCGTGTCTCGCTTCCAAATAAAGAAAAACATGAAACGTAGAGATACATTAAAAGCAATATCTTTAGGCACTTTCGGAATGGCGGCTTTACCAACTACCGATTTGGTAGCGGCTGCTCCAGACCCAAAGCCTTTTAAGACCACGCCTGCTCGTGTAGCCGAGGAAATTGAGCGTGATAAAAAATTGATGGCCGAGAAGTTTTTCACGGCTGCCGAACTAACAACAATCGGTATCTTGTGTGATATTATTATGCCTGCCGATGCAAAATCGGGAAGTGCTACGCAAGTAGGCGTGCCTGCTTACATAGAGTTTATGGCAAAAGACCAACCTGCGTATCAGACTCCGCTACGTGGAGGCTTGAAATGGCTGGATAACGTTTGTTTGAAGCAATTTGGTAAGGTGTTTTCGTTGTGTTCGGCAAAAGAAAGAATTCAGATTGTTGATGAAATTGCTTATCCGAATGATGTAAAACCAGAATATACACAAGGAGCAGCATTTTTCACACAAATGAGAAACCTAACTGTATCGGGTTATTTTACAACACCAACGGGCTTTGAAGTATTGGGGTATGTAGGAAATCGCCCGAATCAATGGGATGGTGTTCCGCAAGATGTATTGGATAAATACGGCTTGAAGTATGACCCAATTTATGATAAAAAAGATTGATTTTTTAGTCGATAGTTTAAAGGCTCGGTAGTTTTCTACTGAGCCTTTATTTTTTGACCAAAACTAAAACGTCGGCATGGCTTCGAGCCATACCGACGTTAAAAAGAGGGATTTATGTAAAAAACGCTACAATAAAGCTCTATCTAAATGTACATATCCTCCATCGACATGAATTAGTTGGCCAGTTGTGTGGCTTGATTTATCAGAAAGTAAGAAAACTACCATATTGGCTATTTCTTCGGCGGTTGTCATTCTATTTTCGAATGGAATTTTTGAGTTAATTTTTTCTAATGTTTCAGCAGGATTTGGTAAAGTTTGCACCCATTTTTCATAAAGAGGTGTGTAACATTCGGCCACAATTAATGCGTTTACTCTGATACCGTATTTCAATAACTCAACAGCCCATTCACGAGTAAGAGCATTTCTACCTCCATTAGCAGCTGCATAAGCCGATGTGCCTCCTTGTCCAGTTTCGGCTGTTTTTGAAGTGATATTTACAATTGAGCCTTTTGATGCTTTCAGGGCAGGTAAAGCGTGTTGAACAATCAAGTAATAATGCACTAAATTTTTATGCAGCGATTCTATAAATCGTTCATAATTGCCATTTTCGAGTCCGACACCATCATTTACACCTGCATTATTTACTACGCCATCAATGCTGCCAAATTTTTGATTAATTTCGTTAATGGCTTTTTCACATTCACTTGGCTGCGAAAGTTCGGCTACCACTTGTTCGCATTTCTGACCTAAAGCAATTATTTCGTTCACTAATTTTAAATTATCGGCTTCGTTACGGCCAACGATTACAGGAATTGCACCTTCATCGGCCAGCACTCTCACGATTCCTTCTCCAATGCCTTTTGCTCCGCCCGTTACGATAATTACTTTGTCGTTTAAATTAAGATTCATTTGTTTTAAAATGGATTTTTGAGGTTGAATAATTGCTGTTTTATGAAGTTTATTTGACTATATGAAATTCTAAATCTTGAAAATCGAAGCTAAAATCGGTCAATGGCGAAATGGCTTCCATCGTCATTCCTGCGGCTTTGCCTTCGGTGTCTAAATTAAATTTTACATACGCATCTGCATCGAGGCTTCTATCCTTCCATTTCGCCACAAAGGTATTGCCCTTATAATAAAACATTTCACCTGAAATTTTTGGTGAACGCTTTGATGCAAATAGTAATTTTCCGTTTTTCAACGAAATGGTTACATCGCCAAACCACGCATCTTTGTACGTACCAACAAATTGATTGAGGTCGATTTTTGTGCTATTTTTTTGCTGAGCATCAATAGTTGACCAGATTTCATCCGTGATTTTCTTAGCATTTTCGTTACCAGCCACCACACGGGCGTGATATTCGGCCACACGGTCAACTTTGGGCATTCCTAAATAACTATCTTTAATCGTATTCGTAATGGCCGTAAAAGCCGCACCGACTTGTTGGTTGGTAAAAACAATGATTCCGAGCTTTAATTCGGGTAAAATCGTTATTTGGGTTACTACGCCAGCTAATCCGCCCGTGTGGGTGGCTTGTTTGTAGCCTTTTACATCGCTCAAAAACCAACCCAATCCATAAGCTGAAAAATGTGTATTGTAAGGAGTTGGACCACGAACGGGAATAATGGTCTGTGGTGTCCACATTTCTTCGTGAACTTCTTGGCTGAAAAGCCTTTTTGAGCCATCACCGTATTTTCCACCGTTGATTTGGGCAATCACCCATTTGCTCATGTCCGAAACACTGCTGCAAATTCCGCCCGCAGCATTGGCGGTTTCGCTCCAATCAATATCAATGGCTTGTACTTTTCCGTTGACGGGGGCGTGCGGAGAAATAATATTCGATTTGTCTTTCAATCTGCTTATCGAAGCGGCTGTTTTAGTCATCCCGAGCGGTTGCATGATGCGTTTTTCAACAAAATCTTCCCACGAAATACCCGATACACGAGCCACAACTTCGCCTGCTACGATGTAAAGGTTATTATCATAATCGTATTTAGAACGGAAACTTGAAACGGGTTTTAGGTAGCGAAGATTATGAATAATATCAGTCTTGGTGAAATTACTGGAATCAGGAAACATCATTAAATCACCTGCACCTAAACCCATTCCGCTGCGGTGACAAAGTAAATCTCTGATAGTAAACTCTTCGGTTACGTATGGATTGTATAATTTGAACTCAGGAATGATGTCAGTCACTTTGGTGTCCCACTTGATTTTTTTCTCATCGACTAACATTCCCAGTGCGGCGGCAGTATAGGCTTTGCTATTAGAAGCTACGCCAAAAAGCGTGTTTTCATCCACTTTTTGTTGGGTTTTTAGTGAACGAACGCCATAGCCTTTGGCATGAATTACTTTATCGTCTTTGATAACTGCCACGGCAATACCCGGAACATCAAACGTTTTCAGTGTTCGCTCAACCAAGGCATCAATTTCAGCCGAGGTGATGGTTTGGGCTTTGCTCGAAAAAATGCTTGATGATAAAATGATTAAGACAAATAGAATTTTTTTCATGGGTAAAGAATGAAGATGAATATAATGCCCGAATTTATCTCAATTTGGGGAGAAATACAATGTAGGTGATACTCTTAAATAGTTTTATAAAAAAAGCCTCTTGTAAAGAGGCTTTTTGATGTAGTTTTATAGAGTGTTTTATTCTTTCACAACCATGTTATGATAGATGTTTTGTACGTCGTCGTCGTCTTCGAGTTTTTCGATAAGCTTCTCAATATCGGCCGCTTGCTCTTCGGTAAGCACTTTGGTGTCGGTCGGAACTCGCTCGAAATCGGCATGAAGCAGCTCGTAGCCTTTTTCTTCGAGGTGTTTTTGTAAGGCACCGAAGGCTGTAAATTCGCCATAAATATTGATTTGGTTGGCTTCTTCATCTAAAAATACCTCTTCTGCACCAAAATCAATCAATTCAAACTCTAATTCTTCGATGTCGGTTTTTCCATCATTCGCAATTTTGAAAACCGATTTACGGTCGAAGATAAAATCCAACATTCCCGAAGTTCCGATGCTGCCACCGCATTTTGTAAAATAACTACGGATATTGGCAATTGAGCGGTTAGTATTATCGGTAGTACACTCCACCAAAATAGCTACACCGTGTTGGCCATAGCCCTCATATACCATTTCTTTATAATCTTCCTGCTCTTTTGAAGAAGCACGTTTGATGGCATTTTCAACGTTTGCTTTTGGCATGTTGGCTGCCTTTGCATTCTGAATAATTGCACGCAAACGAGAGTTACTGTTTGGGTCTGGCCCTGCTGATTTTACTGCAATCGCAATATCTTTACCAATTCGTGTAAAAGTTTTTGCCATCTGCCCCCAACGTTTCATCTTGCGGGCTTTTCTAAATTCAAACGCTCTTCCCATTATTTATGAAAATTCTAATATTTTGTATGTCTTAATTTTGCTGCGAAATTATGAAATTTTACGCAAAAACGCACAAATATATTTTTAGTCGATAGTCCGCAGTCTTCGGTCAACAGTAGGCAGTCCACAATTCACAGTTAGCAGTTCAATAGTTTGAAAACAAAGGCTGTAAATTAAAGGCTGCCAACTGTGGACTGAAGACTCGCTACTGAAAGCTACTTGGTTCGATAAGGCAAGTTTTTAGCCACTTGATTAAGTAAACTTGTAGAAAGCTGGTGTGGCGTATCCATTCTGTTGTTGGGTTGATTAGAAAGAGCCGTTGACCAAACTAATTCGCCGCTGGCGGCATCAAAAAGTTTTATATCGGTTTCTACACCATCGTTGAAGCGAGTATTGTTCATCATAACTGGCGAAATAGACATCGAGCGGTCGGTTGGACGACTGATTTTAACCACCAATTCGCCAAAAATAACGGCATCAACATCTAAAAGTTTCGCCAAATCAGCTTTATTTTGAAATTTGACATCTTCTAAGCGAATACCGTTTTCTGCTAAAACTTTATTGGTCCGAGTAAAATCTTGAAACGCAATTTCGTATCGACCTTTTTCTACTTGTTTCGCAACATTCATAAAAAACTCTTTTTGGGCATCAAGACTTGCTTCTCGTTCTTGTTTACTGAAAGGGCGTCTTACTTGCTGAACTGGACTTCCTTTTTTCTGTTTTGAATAATCAAGTGGATTCTGAAACTGAACCCCAAAAGGCAAGATTGCTATTTTTTTATGTGTATTTTTGATTGTAGCGAAGTTTTCGGCAACAAAATCTTTTGACGAAGCACAGCCCGATAAAATCAAGGCGATAATTCCTAAGAAAAAAATGCTTTTATTTCTGCTGAACGTTTTCATTTTTAAAATTGGTTTTATGATGGAAGGAAGGCCATCGCTTAGAGCAATGCCTTCCTTTGCGAGACACTCTCTATATTATTAATGAAATTTATGTTCTAAAAGTTGTATTGAAAAATAAATAATTGAAGCCAGCCTTTGCAGCGAAAAATCATACATATTGACATGGACGCATTTTTTGCGTCGGTGGAACAGCGTGATTTTGTAGAATTGCGTGGAAAACCTGTGGCCGTTGGTGGAAGTAGCGAGCGTGGCGTGGTGGCAGCTGCCAGCTACGAAGCCCGAAAATTTGGTGTTCGCTCGGCCATGTCTTCACGGATTGCCAAGCAAAAATGCCCGAATCTGATTTTCGTAAAACCTCGTTTTGAAGTTTATAAGCAGGTTTCGAGAGAAATTCGTGAGATTTTTCTCGAATACACGCCTTTAGTTGAGCCGCTTTCGCTCGATGAAGCGTATTTGGATGTAACTGAAAATCTGAAAGGAATATCAACCGCCACCGAAATTGCCCAAGAAATAAAAGTCAGAATCAAAGAAAAAACTAGCCTCACGGCTTCGGCGGGAGTTTCGGTCAATAAATTTTTGGCCAAAATTGCTTCTGATTATCGGAAACCTGATGGACTTTTTGTGATAAAACCTTCACAGGCTGAGGCTTTTGTAGAAACCCTCGAAATCAGTAAATTTCACGGAATTGGCAGGGTTACGGCCGAAAAAATGCACAAAATGGGCATTTTCACTGGAAAAGATTTACGAACGAAAAGCGTAGAGTTTTTGGTCAATAATTTCGGAAAAGTTGGGCGGTATTACCATGACATTTCTCGTGGAGTGGATAATCGTGTAGTAAACCCCGACAGCATCAGAAAATCGGTTGGTGTAGAAAATACATTCGACCGAGATTTGACCGAACCCGACGACCTTTACCTCGAACTTGATGATATTATTGAGCAACTTTGGCGAAGAATGCAGCGAGCCAATGCCTTTGGTAAAAGCATTACACTAAAAATAAAGTTTGCGGATTTTGAGAGCATCACACGCAGTCGCACGACGCAAATTGCAGTTTTTGAAAAAGATTTTTTGGCGAAAATTGCCTACGAAATGCTCAATAATCTACTTCCGATGCCCAAAGGTGTCCGTTTGATGGGCGTATCTTTCTCAAACCTCGAATTTGCCGACGAAATGATTGGGCGTCAGCTTACGCTAAGTTTCTGATTCTTTGCACTAATTCTTCGAGTTTTAAATCTAAACCATTTAATTTGTGCGGTTAAAACTCTAATCTATCCAATGACCGAATCAACTTATCAACAACTACAACTATCAACCTCACTTGCCGAACAAATTGCTTTTGAGTTTTTTAATATTAAAGGAAATGCAAGCCCTTTGGCGGGCGAAATTGATTTTAATTTCAAAATCACTACTTCCGAGAAATTGTATATCCTAAAAGTAAGTCGCCCTGATGCAGCTCTCGAATACCAGATTTTTCAAGATGAATTACTAAAGCACCTCGAACAAAAATCACCCGATTTTGCCTATCCAAAATCCTACAGAAATGCTGATGGGCAAGGTATTTTTAATTATATAGACGCTCACGGAAATAACAGAAAAGTACGCCTTTTAGAATGGATTGATGGGCATTTGTATTCGACCATAAATCCGAAAAGTGAAAATTTGCGGTTTTCGCTCGGCCAAAAATGCGGACAAATAACCAACGCACTTTTAGACTTTAATCATGCGTTGGCACATCGAAGTTTTGACTGGAATTTGGCAAATGCTCTTTGGGTAGAACAATATGTTGAGTTATTTTCGGAGAGAGAACTCGAAATCGTCAGTTTTTTCATCGAAAAATTCAAGGCAATTCAGCCACAGTATCAGAATCTCCGAAAAAGTACGATTCATAACGATGCCAATGATAATAACATCATCGTTTCAAATCAATTACAAAATCCAAGCGTTGAAGCCATCATTGACTACGGCGATAGCGTTTACTCGCAGATTATCAACGATTTGTCGGTCGTTTTGGCTTACGGAATCATGGATTTTGAGCAACCTTTGGAAGCTGCAAAAGCCATTGTGGGGGGGTATAATCAGCAATTTCCGCTTTTAGATGAAGAATTACAGGTGCTTTACACCACAACTGCCATGCGTTTGGTGATAAGTGTCACGAAATCGGCCATCAATAAAAAGAAAGAACCCGAAAATGACTATTTGCTGATTAGCGAAAAGTCTGCTTGGCGACTTCTGGAACAATGGAAAAATATTTCGGAAAATTACGCCTATTATACCTTCAGAAGTGCGTGCGGTATGACACCTTGCAGCACTTACGAAACGTTTGTTGAGTATGCTAAAAATGGTCATTGGGCGATTGAAGACTTGATTCCCGAAAGTAAAAACAAAACGATTACCTCGCTCGATTTATCCATTGCTTCGACCTTTATTGGAAATTTTAGTAATTACATTAATTCGGCGGCTCTTGACGATAAAATTAGTCGAAAAGTGAAAGAGGAAAATCTCCTTTTTGTGGGCGGTTATGGCGAAGCAAGACCGATTTATACGACCGATGCTTTCAAAATAAAAAACAACGAAGGCTATGAGCATCGCACGATTCATATAGGTGTCGATTTCTGGACTTTAGCCCATACGACCGTCCATGCTATAGAAGATGGGGAGGTTTTTAGCTGCCATAATAACGACCACCCGAAAGATTACGGTCCAACGCTTATTCTGAAACATCAGCTCAACGGTTTGGTGTTTTATACACTTTATGGACATCTGACAAAAGAAAGTTTAGCCGATAAATTTATAGGAAAGGCTATCAAAAAGGGCGAAGAAATAGCCGAAATTGGCGTTGAAGCCGAAAATGGAGCGTGGTCGCCGCATTTACATTTTCAGATAATCTTAGATATGCTGGGGCATGAAAATGATTTTATTGGCGTGTCGAGTCCGAGTAATTGGCCGATTTTTTCGAGTATTTGTCCTGACCCGAATCTTCTTTTCAAAACTCCATTACTTAACTCAAAAAAACGCACCGACCAGTTCTACCAAATCAATTATCGAAAACAGCATTTGGGCAAAAGTCTGAGTTTATCTTACGACAAACCGCTGAAAATAGTTAGAGGCGAAATGCAGTATTTGATTGATGAATTTGGGCAAAAATACCTCGACACGGTCAATAACGTAGCTCATGCGGGCCACGAGCACCCCAAAGTGGTGGAGGCTGGGCAGCAGCAAATGGCGGTTTTGAATACGAATACTCGCTATCTGAATGATGAAATATTGGAATTTGCCGAAGAATTACTCGCTACTTTTCCCGAAGAATTATCGGTACTACATTTTGTAAATTCGGGTAGCGAAGCCAACGAATTGGCACTAAGAATGGCCAAAGCCATGACGGGTGAAAAAGATATCATTGCCTTAGAAATTGGCTATCATGGAAATACGCAGGGCTGTATCGACATTAGTTCGTATAAATTTGATGGAAAAGGCGGTAAAGGGTGTCCCGAAAACACGCATATTGTGCCGCTACCCGATTCTTTCCGAGGGGTTTATCAAGGTGAAAATACGGGAGAAAAATACGCCAAGCACGTCGAAGAAGCCATTCTTAAAATACAATCAAAAAATAGAAATATAGCGGCTTTTATTGCCGAAAGCATTGTGAGTTGTGGCGGACAGATAGATTTACCCGAAGGTTATTTACAAGATGCTTACCGATACGTACGTGAGGCGGGCGGCGTTTGTATTGCTGATGAAGTTCAAGTCGGTTTTGGGCGAGTTGGTAAGGCTTTTTGGGGCTTTCAGTTGCAAGGCGTAGTGCCTGACATCGTTACGATGGGAAAGCCAATCGGCAACGGACATCCGCTGGCGGCTGTTGTCTGCACAAGAGCGGTGGCCGATGCTTTTGCCAATGGCATGGAATACTTCAATACGTTTGGTGGAAACCCCGTTTCGTGTGCCATCGGGCGACAAGTTTTGCAGGTAATTAAAGAAGATAAACTCCAAGAAAATGCCTTAGAAGTAGGCGAATACCTAAAAAAACAGCTTAAAAATTTACAACAAAGCTATCCGATTATTGCCGATGTAAGAGGCGAAGGTTTATTTTTGGGAATAGAGCTGGTGGATGAAAATAAAACACCTTTACCCGACGAGACAAACTATTTGGCCAATCGAATGAAAGATTTTAAGATTTTGATGAGTGTCGATGGGCCGCAGCACAATGTACTCAAAATCAAGCCCCCAATGTGTTTCTCAAAAGCCAACGCCGACTATATGCTTGAGGTTTTGATGCAAGTTTTAAATGAGAGTTTCATGATGAATTGATAACAAAATGCCTCTGACTTAATTGTCAGAGGCATTTTGTTACTAATTGCAGTTGTCAGTGTCCCCACTGACAAGCAGAGGATTATGATTTTTTACCTTTTTTAACTTCTTCAGTGGCTACAACTGGATTTGCTGCCAATTTCGCATCTTCTCTTTTCATATCGCGTTGCATTCCATCAACAACGATTGGAGTTGCTACGAATAATGACGAGTAAGTACCCACGATTACCCCTACGAACATCGCAAATACGAAACCACGAATAGTTTCACCACCGAAAATCAATAATACTAAGAGTACTACCAATGTAGAGAAACCAGTTACGGCCGTACGGCTCAATGTACTGTTCAAGGCATTGTTGATAACCGTTGGGATATCTTCTTTTACACCACGTTTTTCGGTCAAGTATTCACGTACACGGTCAAATACAACGACAGTATCGTTCATTGAGTAACCCATGATTGTAAGTACCGCACCCACAAAAGCTTGGTCAACATCGAGAGAGAATGGCAACCATCCACGGAAGATTGAGAAAATACCAAGGATAATAGCTACGTCGTGGAATAAGGCAACCAATGCACCATAACCAAACGCCAATCGACGGAAACGAACAAAGATATAAATAAATACTAATACAATTGAGAGTAAAACAGCTTTCAAAGCACCACCGATGGCATCATTTGCAATCGTTGGACCAACTTTTGAAGAACTTGTTACTTTTCCATTATTTCCATTAACATTTGCTAAAGCAGCATTTACGCTTGTTTCAATTTGTTTCTCAACTTCTGGATTTGTGTTGGCAATTTTGTAAGGAGTTGTAATTTTTACTTGGTCGAAACCTCCGAAAGTTTTTACCTCAACGGCTTGTCCTTCAAAAGTGGCTTTTACCGCTTTGCTTACATCTTCAGTATTTACAGTTTTCTCAAATTTCGCTACGTACGTACGACCACCCAAGAAGTCAACACCCAAGCCAAACCCTTTAAAGAAAATAGAAACAATACCTAAGATGATAATCGCACTTGAAATAGTGTAGTACAATTTACGTTTCGACACAAAATCAAAGTTTGAGTCTTTGAATAATTTTTCAGTAAATTTCGTGAAGAAAGAAACCGTTTTTCCTTTGCTGATATAGTATTCGAAGAATAATCTTGAAACAAAAATCGCCGAGAACAATGATGTGAAAATACCAATCAAAAGCGTCGTTGCAAAACCAAGAATCAAGCCCGAACCAAAGATAAACAATACAGCACCCGTAATTAAAGTCGTAACGTTTGAGTCAATGATTGATGACATTGCATTTTGGAAACCATCACGCACCGCCACTGGGAAAGTTTTACCCAACAATAATTCTTCTTTGATACGCTCGTAAATCAAAACGTTCGCATCGACCGACATACCAACCGAGAGTACTAAACCTGCGATACCCGGTAATGTAAGCGTTGCACCAAAAGATGCCATTACACCCAACAACAAGAATAAGTTAACGATAAGGGCGATGTTGGCAATCAAACCAGCTTTGTTGTAATAAATCATTACGAAAGCCAATACAAACAATACACCAATTACCGAAGAAAGAATACCCGCACGAGCTGCTTCCGAACCTACGGTTGCACCCACGATGTCTTCAGAGATTACGTTGGTTGGAGCAGGAAGTTTACCAGCTTTCAATACGTTTGCAAGGTCAAGAGCTTCTTCTACAGTAAAGTTACCGCTGATGCTTGAGCGTCCACCACCGATTTCACCGTTTACGTTTGGAGCTGAGTAAACGAAGTTATCAAGAATGATAGCAATCGGACGGCCGATGTTTGCACCTGTCAACGCTTTCCATTTTCTTGCACCTTCTGCATTCATTTGCATTTCTACTGCTGGCTTACCTCTTTCGTCAAAATCTTGTGTTGCGTTAGTTACAACATCACCTTCCAATGGAGCTTTACCTAAATCTTTCACGAAATACATATCAACGATTTCTTCGTTCACGTTTGTACCGTTTGCACGAGGCTTAACATCATATACGGCACTTGCATTCGCAGGGAAAAGCGTCTGAACATCAGGGCGACGCATGATTTGGTTCACACGTGAAGTATCTTTTACACGTACAGCCACACCGTAACCAGTTCCGATAAATAAGTTACTGAATGCGTTTGTTTGGCGTTGAGCCAAAG
Organism: Cytophagaceae bacterium; assembly: GCA_027488335.1. Taxonomy (GTDB): domain Bacteria; phylum Bacteroidota; class Bacteroidia; order Cytophagales; family Spirosomataceae; genus Emticicia. The sequence continues at coordinate 62,832 of JAIYBU010000178.1, read as the reverse complement.
CAGCCGAATCTTTCTTAGAAGTATCTGTTTTGCTTCCACCAGCCAATTTAGCCGCCAAGCTATTTTTTGAAGAATCTTTCGTAGCAGTTGCTACGTTATCGCCTTTTCCTGCTATTTTGCCTAAATCAGTTTTAGCAGAAGCCTTAGCCTCAGCATCCATTTGTAATAAAATTGCTGCCAAACCATCAAATGCAGGAGCAATTTCTTGCATGGTGTAAACCTCGCAGAATTCCAATTTTGCAGCACCCGAAAGTAATTTACGCACACGTTGTGGATTATCAACACCTGGTAATTCAACTTGGATACGGTTAGTACCTGACAAACGTTGTAAGTTAGGGTTAGCCACACCAAATTTATCCACACGTGTTTGGATAATACGGAACGCACGGTCGAAAGCACCATCAACTTCTTTTTTGATGTAGCTAACAACTTGGCTGTCAGAAGATTCTAAGCTCAATACACCACGGTTAGAGCTATTTGAGAAAATGCTCGCCAATTTTGTATCTGGAGCAACTTTTTTGAACTCTTCAGCAAACAAATCAACGAAATTTGTACTACTTGTTGCCGCTCTTTCTTGTGCTTTTGAGATAGCTTCTGCTACTTTAGGGTCACGTGAGCCAGCCAATGCACGAACGATTTCGGTCGGAGAAACCTCCAAAATTACGCTCATACCACCTTGAAGGTCAAGACCTAAGCCTAATTCTTGTTTCATTAGGTCTTCGGTAGTAGTCATTCCTAAGAAAACAGGTTGTTTCCAAAGTGAATCTAAGTAGCGTTGTTTTTTTGTGTAATCTACTTTGCCAGATTTATCTGTTGCATACGCTTCTGCGTCTTTTCTAATATCGTTGGCTTTCCAAGTACGAGCCAAGAAATAGATACTAATTGCTAAAAAAGCCACCAATAGGGCGACTATACCACCTTTGTTTCTCATTTTAGGGAAATGTTTGTAATAATAAAATTTGATAGAAAATAATACATGGAATCATGAGCGAGTCATGATTTTGACAGAAAAATTAAGAAAGAAAAAAAGTTTTCTCTCAAAGCGAAAGATTTATGGGGCATTGGGAGCAATAAAATGCTCGTAGAGATTCTCGAAATAAGAAAGTACGAAAATAGGCTTAGTAAAAACTTTAGCCGTTTTCTCGATATTTAGATAAATAACTTGCGGAGTAGGTAAAATGAGGGCGTCGTGGTTAAAGTCGAACGCATGGCTGGGTACAACCACCTCCAACGACAACTCGCTAACAACTGTTTGGTTTTCGGGTTGTTGCTTTTTGTCGGTTTTTTCTTGCTTTGGTTTATTGGGCTTATCATGTTTATGTTGGGGTAGCTGCTTGCCGAAAACGCTCGTCAGCATCACCATCGTGAACATCAAAAGTCCAAAAGCACGTGATATGTAGGAGTACTTCTTCATTTTAGGAACGCAAAGCTACAAGAATTTCTCGAAATAAGTCAAATCTTATGCCAAAAAATCGAAAAAGTGAGTTTAGATGTGATTTTCGAGTTATCCCGTTAGGGATTTTATATTGGTAGAAGTTGATAAACCCCTAATATTTCTCATGCCGTAGGTATGAAACTTTGCTTTGCAAATGCGGAGATTTTCCAGACCAAGATGCTTTTATACTAATTCAAAACGTGAAAAAATATCATTTTGAACTCGCAAAAATAGTTTTTCGTCAGGAAAAAAGGTTTGTGCTTGGGCAGCAATCACCAAGAAAAAGTAGATAAAAATGAGGTTTTTTATATTAGAGTTCATAAAGTCTAAAATAATCAAGGTCAAATTCTGCTTCCGCGTTTTCTTCATTACCATAAATAGTAAATATAAGTTGATTAGCTTGGTCGGCAGACCATACATCTGTATAAAATAGATGTTTGCCGTTTAGATATATACTCCAGAAGTTTCCTTTTCTTACTAACCTTACGGTATTAAAATCATTATTGATTGTGTAATTACTAAAACGAAAATAGAATATAGATGAAAAAACCTTGCAAGAAATTGGATTAAAAGTATGGGAAAAGACGGCTTGATTTTGATAGGTATTTGGAGAATACGAGTAATTGAAAGTTCCAGATTTGAGTCGATAACGAACTTCCACTTCATAATTGTTTGATTTTATGAAATCATTCCTCTTTGCTGGTAAGATATTAGCCAGTTCCAAAACTTTGTCAGTATATAAACCAAAACCATAACCTTTGGGCAGTTTGACATTTAAAATACCTTTTTCTTGTATTTTAAATTGTGCATTTGGGGATTGGTCTAAATAAGTGCTTAATTCTTTTGATTCGTCAAAATCTTGTGATGCCAAAAGCTTTCTGGTTGAATTTGTTATAGGAAAAGGGTCATATTGAGATTTTGACCAATCAGGTGTGGGTGTGTTTATATCAAAAAGTTCGTCAATATAGTATTTTCGACGAACCCCTAAATAGAGAAGAGTATTTTCAATTATTGGAATATTTTCATAACTCTGCATCATAGATTTATACTCTCCATTAGGAAGAGTTTGTAAATTATGAGGTCTATTTAGAAGTAAATGACCAAACTCATGAAATAACAAAAATTCTTTGTCTAAAACAGTTGCCTTTTTCCATACAATTGAATCAATTACGATTTTATTTTCAGCATAATACGTGCGTCCTGCTACACTATCTACCAAACCAAATTGTATAACCATATTTTTGGGTATATTAATAGTTATATTTCTGCTTTGGGCTTCCTTTAAAAAGAATCATAATAGGTTTGTAAATCTGAATCAATAACAGGTTTTAAGTTTTCTTTTGAGCAACCAAAATAGAGGATACTTAAAATTAAGAACAAGAGTGTGCAATTTTTCATGTCTTGTACGGAAATAGGTTTAGACAAATTTATGTAAACAAAAGGCAAGAACCAAACCTTCTCTCATAGTAGAGAAGGTTGTATAACAATTTTCCAAATTGTTCAGGCTGGTGAAAGTCAATAATTTAGAAAATTATTCTACGGGATTTTGCTCTCCCTCAATACTTTTCTGCCTCATTTCTAACATATTCTGCCCTACCTTTTGAGTATCAGCGATTTTGTCTAATTTTGCACCAAGTTTTCAATTAACAAGAAACATTTTATGGCACAATACGACGTTGTAATACTTGGAAGTGGGCCGGGCGGCTATGTAGCTGCTATTCGTGCATCACAATTAGGCTTGAAAACAGCCATCATCGAAAAAGAAAATTTAGGTGGTATTTGCCTCAACTGGGGTTGTATTCCAACAAAAGCGTTGTTAAAATCTGCTCAAGTATTTGAGTACATCAAGCACGCAAAAGATTATGGTATTGAAGTTGGCGAAGCCAATGCAAATTTTGAAGCAGTTATTAAGCGTTCTCGTGGTGTGGCTGAAGGAATGAGCAAAGGTGTAACTTTCTTGATGAAGAAAAATAAAATTGACGTAATCAATGGTTACGGGAAAGTAAAACCGGGCAAAAAAGTAGAAGTTACGGATGCCGAAGGTAAAAAATCTGACGTAGAAGGAAAGCACATCATCATTGCAACGGGTGCAAGAGCAAGACAATTACCAAACGTGCCGCTTGATGGCGAAAAAGTAATCGAATACCGCAAAGCCATGAGCCTTGAAAAACAACCAGCTTCGATGTTGGTGATGGGTTCGGGTGCAATCGGCGTTGAGTTTGCGTATGTATATGCAAGCATGGGTACGAAAGTAACCATCGTAGAATTTATGCCAAATATTGTTCCAGTAGAAGACGAGGATGTTTCTAAGGAATTGGCAAAAATCTACAAGAAAATGGGTATCGAAATCTACACAAGTTCAAGCGTAGAGAAAGTAGATACTTCGGGTAAAGGTTGCGTTTCGACGGTTAAGACACCATCGGGCGAAATCAAAATCGAAACGGATGTTGTTCTTTCGGCAGCGGGTATAGTAGCAAACATCGAAAACATTGGTTTAGAAGATGTAGGTATCGCTACCGACAGAGGCAAAATCTTGGTAAATGGTTATGCCGAAACAAATATTCCAGGATATTATGCCATCGGTGACGTAACTCCAGGACAAGCATTGGCTCACGTAGCATCGGCCGAAGGTATTATTTGTGTAGAGAAAATTGCTGGACACCACCCACAACCACTCGACTACAAAAATATCCCAGGTTGTACATATTGTTCGCCAGAAATAGCATCAGTAGGTTATACCGAAAAAGCAGCTAAAGAAGCAGGTTACGAAATCAAAGTTGGTAAGTTCCCATTCTCTGCATCGGGTAAGGCAAAAGCTGGTGGTGTACCAGAAGGTTTCGTGAAAGTTATTTTCGATGCTAAATACGGCGAATGGTTAGGTTGCCACATGATTGGCAGCAACGTAACCGAAATGATTGCCGAGGCCGTTGTAGCTCGTAAACTTGAAACAACAGGTATGGAAATCATCAAGTCGGTTCACCCGCACCCAACCATGTCAGAAGCTATCATGGAAGCGGCCGCCGCTGCTTATGGTGAGGTTATTCACTTGTAAGAATATTCGATAAGTATCAAAGTTGGGACTTCGGCTGCTTCGGCAGTCCGATTCGCTCAGCCACCAACTTTGATACATCTAAGATATAAAAATAGCCGATTGCGAATGCAATCGGCTATTTTTTATGCCTTTATCATTTTATTCTATCAGAACTTCCATCTAACAAAAGCTTCCATTGCTTCGTATTCTGCCAAGCCAAGTTTGTTATAAAGTTGAGCCGTTCCACGGTTACGCTCTTCGGCACGTTGCCAAAACTCACGAGCATCTGTTCCTTGAAACACCACACCATCTTTTTGCGATTGGTGCTTGAAAATACCCATACGTTTTTGCAAAACTTGGTCGGGCGACATCGGTACTGCCATTTCGATTTCGTGAATGTCCCACTCTGCCCAAGCACCACGATACAACCAAACCCAACAGTCTTTCATGAAATTTTTGTGTTTGAGTTGCTCAACGGCTGCAAAAATAGCATCTAAACAAACCTTGTGCGTACCGTGTGGGTCAGCTAAATCGCCAGCGGCATATACTTGATGAGGCTTGATAGATTCTATTAAATCAGCTACAATCGTAATATCATCGGCACCCAACGGTTTTTTCTCAATACGCCCTGTTTCGTAGAAAGGCATATCCATAAAATGAACGTTTTCTTCGGGAATACCCACAAAACGGCAAGTTGCCTTTGCTTCTCCTCGGCGAATAATACCTTTTACGTACCTAACTGCATCGGTATCCACATCGCTGTCTTTTTTGTTTTTTAAGAATGCTTTTGCATCAGCAAATAGTTTTTGCGTTTCTTTATTTTCGATGCCAAACTTTTCGTTAAAATCTACAACAAAGTCAATAAAACGAATAGTCTCATCATCGGCTACGGCGATATTGCCCGAAGTTTGATAACCAATATGTACATCGTGACCTTGGTCAACCAAACGTTGGAATGTTCCACCCATTGAGATAATATCATCGTCTGGGTGTGGGCTAAAGATAATTACTCGTTTTTTAGCAGGCAAAGCTCTTTCTGGACGGTTGGTGTCGTCAGCATTTGGTTTACCGCCTGGCCAACCCGAAATACTATGCTGTAATTGATTAAAGACATCAATATTTATCTCATAGGCTTGTCCGTGGCGAGCCAATAAGTCGCTTAAACCATTATCGTTATAATCTTTATTCGTTAGTTTTAAGATAGGCTTTCCAAGCGTAAGTGCCAAGTTCGTAACGGCTTTTTTGACCATTTTGCTTGTCCACTCAACGTCTTCTACCACCCAAGGTGTACGCATACGAGTGAGTTCGTGGGCGGCACGCTCATCTATTACAAACATGGCATTAGGGTGTGTTTGTAAATACGATGCTGGGATAGTTTCTGTTACACGACCTTCAACGGCTTCGGCAATGACAGGTGCTTTTCTTTCACCCCAAGCGAGTAAAACTACTCTTTTCGCACTCAAGATTTTAGCAACGCCCATCGTAATGGCCTTTTTCGGCACTTTTACTAAACTTCCTCCAAAATCGGAAGCAGCTGCTACACGAGTTGAATGGTCGAGCATCATCAAACGAGTGCGTGAATTGATTAAAGAACCTGGCTCATTGAAACCAATGTGTCCGTTTGCACCAATACCCAGTAATTGAAAATCTAAACCACCAACAGCCTCTATTTTACGTTCATATTCCTCGCTGAAATCTTTTACTTTGTTGGCAGGTATAGTTCCGTCTGGTATAAAATAATTCTCTTTTGGAATGTCCACATGGTCGAAAAGCTGCTCTTTCATGAAACGCACATAGCTCTGTAATGAGTCAGGTTCCATCGGGAAATACTCATCTAAGTTAAAAGAAACCACATTTTTAAAACTCAAACCCTCTTCACGGTGCATTCGGATTAGCTCCGCATAAACCGATTTTGGAGAGGAGCCCGTAGCAAGACCTAAAATACAATTTCGGTTTTGGCGTTGGCGTTCTTTGATTAACTCGGCTATTTCGTGAGCCACGGCATTTGATGCTTCCTTTGAATCTTTAAAAATCTTGGTTGGAATCTTTTCGTAAGCAATAGGGTCAGTTGTAATAAGCTGTTGCTCCATTATTGTCGTAGTTTTTGGTTTTATTCGCTAAAATAAAAATATTTCACAAAGGTAAAAATTATTTATTTTAGTACATCATCATTAAGGTTGAAAGATATATTATTTTATTATAATTTAATTTATTAAAAAATATTTTTTTAATAAATTTTCAATCAATGGAAAGCTATATTGGCGAAAATACGCAAAAAGCGTATCAAGTCAAGAAATTCCATCTGAAATAATGGTTTTATTCTTCATTTGATACGCTTGGTATGTATGTGGGGCGAACTTCCTTGTTCGCCTATGATGATTTACGCAAAAACTTCTTCGAGTTGTTCTTTTTTTGGGAAGTCGGGCGTTACCAAGTTTTCTTCTGGTTTATAGATATATGGCATCGGGAAACCTCTTTCTTTGAAAGTTGGCTCGGCCATGTTGTTATAACGCAACTGAATTGACCAACGGATATTTTTGGTGATATTTTCGCCCGAACGATGCACTAAAAATGCCGAGAAAACTAATAAATCACCTACTTCAAATTGAGTTTGTACGTAGTCTTCTTCGGGAATAGCTTCTTGAATACTTCCCAAATAACCCGAAGTATCGGCTTTTAAAAGACCGATTGTATGGCTTGCAGGTACGATTTGCAATGCACCTAAATCTGCACCACAATCAACCATCGGAAACCACATAACAATACTATCCAATGAGCCTTGACCTGTTCGCCAATCTTGGTGAGCACCGAGTTTCCAGTGGCTACCGCCTTTTGATAGATAACGGCTATTGAATTGCATCGCAGGACGCACACCAATCATCGGGAATTCATATCCTAAATCTTTCAAAACATTGATGATTTTAGGGTCTGTGCCCAAATGGTGTAACGAAATTAAGTGTTGTGCTTGTTTTCCAGTATTCACAAAAGTTGTAAAATCGGCCTCAAACAAATCGAACATGGCTTGCTCGAACTTATCACGGTCGTTGATGTCAACTTTTTTGCCCAAAACTCGCTCTATTTGCAACGCGAAAAGATTACGTGCTTCGGTGTAAATTCTATTAATTTCTTCTTTAGAAAAGAAGTTTTTGATAATAATATATCCGTTTTTGTTGAATTGTTCTTTCATAACCCCTAACCCCTAAAGGGGGATTTTAATTTTCAGTAAAATTAGCTGTTACTGATTGAGAAAATAATGATAATTGTCAATAATTGATTTATTTTTCTAAAACAGCATAGGCAAAACCTGCTGCTCCGAAACCATTACCATTATATAACAAATATTTCTTGCCATTATGTTCATAGCAGTGAGCATAATTTATCATTTGGTAATCAAAATCAGCAGGATTTTCTGACTTATGAATGCCCACTAAATCATCTTTACGCTCCCATTTATAACCATCAACTGACTCGGCGTAGCCCAAACGATAACTTTGGTTACGGTCAGTGCGATAATCACGCGTATGACGGTAAGAATAATACATCTTGAAAATACCATCTTCGTGAAATACACTCGGACGACCCACAGCATGAAGAAAGTCATCAAACGGAAGGGCAACATCACCCGTTGGAGTCCAATTAATACCATCATCCGAAACCGCCACTCGACAATCGTAGAATGGTTCTGGATAATCGTGAATATACTCGCATTTCTGACCTGAAATATGCCACATCATCCATTTCCCGTTGATAAACATCACCGAAGGTTGGGCTGCCCAAATTGGGTTATGAATTGAGCGGTCCATGATTGGGCCACGAAACATTTTCTTGAAATTCAAACCACCATCTGTACTTATGGCAAGTCCCATCGAAAGGCGGTAGGAATTGTGAGTTCTGTTCCAGCCAGTGTAATACAACCAAATATCACCGTTGGCTTGTGGAACAAACCATGATGGCATTGCTCCAGTTTCATCGTATTCGCCTGGGCCACCTAAGTCCAATACAAACGTATCGTGGATGTAAAGAATTTTGGTTGGGTCGTCGTAATCAACATCAATAAATGTTGGGCGAGAATACCCGTTATCATCTCTTGATGAGAAGTAAACTCTTAAAAAATCTTTGTGTTTGTACGCATAAGGCACTTGTGCGTGCGAACGACTATGTGATAAGCTACCATCGGGTTTATAAACAAGGCCTTTCTTTTGCCACATGCCCCCAGTTTTAGCTAATTCTTTATTATCTATATTACTCATTATTTCGGTATAATTCACACCTTCGCCCTTTGGGGATGAGGATTATTTGTTCTTACGATTTCTTTCAGCTCTAATTTTCCAGTTGTCTTTAAAATCTTTATTAGGAATTTGAAGATTTACATTTACCGTTGGAGCTTTTTTTGTTTTCTTGAAATCAAGTACGTAGTAGCCATTTCCGAAAATCCATTGGAGTTTTACGTCTTTGATATTTTTCGGTAAATCTTGCATAGGTACTAAATCGGCAAACATCGGATTGGCGTCCATCAAAATCTGATAGGTTTTTTGGTCACGAAGCCATGCACCTACACTTTCATCACCCACAACTATTCGTCCACCCACTTTTACAACACGGTTAAATTCTGCAAAAGCCTTGGCTCTTTCCGAGAAAGTATTGATTCCTCCGAAATGGAAAAGTGCATCAAACGAATTATCTTCAAATGGTAAATACGAGCCATTTCCAATGAAATAATCAATCGTAACGTCTTTTTTATCGGCAAACTTCTCTTTTGCGTGGCTTAACATCGCTGGCGATAAATCCGATAAAACGGCGTGTCCGCCTGGGGTGATTTTATCAATAATAAAAGCTGAATCTTTGCCAGTTCCTGCACCCACTTCAAGCACTTTCATACCAGGCTTTAATTTTAATAAGCTAATCATTTGCTTACGAGTAGCGGCTTCATTGGCGTGAAGTGATTCAAAAACCCACGAAACACCACGGTCGTAGCGAGCATGAGCGTCATTATAGGCCACTTGTTCTTTTCGGTCTTGCTCGAAGAGTTCACGAGGGTAAACCAAATCAACGATGTCGTTTACGTCGTAACTTACGGGTTCTTCGGTTGAAGTATTATTGAGGGTTTTGCCATCAGCCGATAAAACAAGTTTTGTATGTGTTTTGGGGCAAATCAGTTGGTCAAAAAATTGATTCATCATCAGAAATGTTCAAAGATTAAAGCTCAAAGTTCGAGTTTTTGAGCGGTTTTTAAAAGCTATCTACGTTTTATTATAAATTAATGTCTTTACTCGACACCTCAGATTTTATGGCTGGATTACCTTTCCAGATACTCCAAGAGTCAGTTTTGGCTTTGGTCACGTTGGCACCCATTGCTACAAGCGTACCTTCGCCAAGCGTGCAGCCGTCTCTAATCGTTGCATTTACGCCAAAGAATGAGTATTCGCCAACTACGCAACGACCCGACAAAACTACGTGCGAAGTAAAATAAACGTGGTCTTTGATTTCGCTGTGATGCCCGATATGATTGCCGCTCCAAAGTACAACATCGTTGCCAATTTTTACGAAGGGTTGAATCGTGTTATCTTCCAAAATAAAACAATTTTCGCCGATTTGGTCTGTCAAAACGGTTGCTTTTGAACTAATATATGAGATAAAAGAATAACCTTTTTCTTTGGCTTCACCATAAACCTTCGCACGAATCATATTCATTTTACGCTCGCTCAAAGGGGCAAAAAATTGGTAGTCGGCAGGTGGATAAAGGGTAGTTACGTCTTCAAAAGGCACAACTGGTAGATTGCAGAAAGTATCTTCTTTGATATATTCTCGGTTGACAGTAAATGCTACAATTTCGTGTTCTGAATCATTTGTGAGATAATAATGGGCTAATTCTGCCACCAGTTCCGTACCGAAAACTACTACTTTTGCCATTTTTATTTTGAGTTTTAAAATTTAAAGTAATATATATGGATTATCGTCTGTGGTCTATCGACATATCAGACTAATTCAAATTTATTTAAATGTTCGTTGATTTCTTCTACTGAGCAAAACATCAATAAATCAATTATCGAAAGCCACGGTACAAAAGATGACTCGTCTTTATTAAATTGCTTGTAATGAATAGATTTTGCTTTGATAAAATTAAGTAAGATTTCGCTATCCGCAAAAAGTTGTTTATCGTAGATAGCTACTCCTCCAATGGGATTGATGTAATGATTGGCTTTTTCTTGCAAACAAATATTCAAAATCCTGCCTTGTGCTTTTAGCTCTTGATTATGGTAAATCGTTGAACTTTCTACGATTTCGGTTTTGATACCTAAATAATTGCAGGTTTCTTTTAAACTATTTACGGCCAATTCTGCAATGCTTGCTACTGGCAAGTTGAAAACTTGCTCTATTACCTCAAACCCTTCTTTATAGAACGGTGCTTTCTTGTACGATTGTTCAATGGTCTTTAGAAACTTTTTACTCCAAGCCGCCAAATTATCTACTTCAATATCTCGAATCAGTCGGTTTTGACTTGCCCCAACCAACGGAATCGTAAACATGGAAGCTTTGCCGTTGACCAAAATATTATTTCGGTTTATCCAGCCTTTATTGATAAATGCCACATCATCATACACTACAAACTTATCAACCGCTTTAATGAGTTGAAAATAGCCAATATAAGGAAAAACGTAGGGCTGCATGATGCCAACAACAGCACCCCCAACCGCATCGGACTTCCCTAAAGGGGAGCTACTACTAACGCTATTTTTTATTGAGTCTGTTATCATAGTATTTGAAACTCCCCTTTAGGGGTTGGGGTGTTAGGGTTTTAACTTTCTTAAATAAAACTCACTATCATTTACAGGAATATGCGATTTGGTGTTAATAGAATTGAGCTGAATATCGCCTTCTTGATATGGAATAACCCCTTTTGAGTAAAATAAATATTGTGCTTCGGCAGGAATAGGTTTCACTGCACTTCTGAATGGATGAATTGGAATCAGTTTTCGTTTAAAGTCTTTGCCCCAAAGTGGATATTCAAAATCTTCGTGTTCTTGCTGAGTTCCGAGTGCGACAATAGCATCTTTTGGTACGATTTCATCAAATTTTTTATAAGCTTCATAAACATTTGGTCGGGCAATTGTAATTAGCTCTAAACGATTAGCATTAAATATGTTTTTCGTCTCAAAAACAGGATGTATTCGCATGAAAAGAATTGTCGGAATGGCAGAAATAATTACAAAAAAACTAATGCTTATTAAGAAAATTTCATTGATGATAGATTTTTTTTTGAACCACGATACACCAATTAATGCAGCCATCGGCATACACCAAACTGCCATATTCAGAAAATAACGGGCTTTAATGGGGTCGTAAGGTGCTGAATAACACAATGATAAAAAGTGTAGCGTTGCCGCAAGAGCAAGGACCGAAAGGCTTTTTTCAACGCTATTAAATTTCTTGAAACTTCGCAAAGCTTTCCAACCCAAAATGAGCATAATTGGTAGTACTAAACCAAAGCCAATAACCCCCCAAAAAGGTCTTTCGAGATAAAAGCGTACTGGATGCTCAAAAGAAAAATACGAAACAACCGTAAAGTGTTCGCCTTCGAGGTTCAGTTTTCCTAAGATTTTATTTGGCCAATATCGTACAATATCATTCAATTCTTTACCTACAGGAGAACTCCTAAGGCCATCTATATTCAAAAAATCAGATGAATATCTACCAATATTGAATGCCAAATTTTTGATTTTTTCTTTTGCTGTATAATGTACAACTCCGTGCCATTGCATCACCATTTCGGGGGCAGAAAGGCTTCCCAAACTAAATTTTTTAGATTCTTTAATATTACTAATATAGCCAGTTGGTAGCGTATAAATACCAATTGACGTTATAAATGCAATAATAAATAGCTTGATGTGTTGATAGAATTGTTTTTTCAACAAAACCGTATGAAAAGCCACCAACACAGCAGCAGGGGCAATAAGTAGAAAGGTCACTTTATGCCCAATCCAGATGCCCGATACTAAAGCAATGAGTGAAACATTGAGTCGAGAAGGGTTGGATTTAAATGAAAACATGAAGTACGTCAGACAACCTAAATATGCCGATAAAACAATGTCTGTTTCGGTAGTAGTAGCTTGAACTAAAGCAGTTGGCAATAAGGCAGAAAGCAAAAAAACGAGTAGAGCGGCAACTTTGTTTTGAGTTATTCTGAAAGCTATTCCATAACCTGAAATTGCAAAAATCCAATACGATAAATAGTGAATTACCTTGAAGCCTTGTTCGCCAAAAAGATGAAAGCCAAACATCTGTAAAGTTGGCAATGAATTAGGGTAAAAATCAATCGTCCATGTGGTTCCTTGCAGGCGATTCATGTTGCCATTTTGGAGATATAAAGCACATTTTACTAAATGCCCAGTCATACTGTCCCATTCGTTTGGATAAGTCAAGAAAAATATCCCTACGTTTAAAATACTGACAATCACTAAGCCAATGCTCAATATTCCAAATACCGTTTTGCCTAAAAAACTTTGATTTTGCCAAATATCGGATAAGCTTTTGGGAAGCTTTTTAAGTGAATTTCTAAGCGAATATTGGTAGTTTTCGGAGATTTTAGTAAAAAATAAATAAAATAAAAACGCCAAAATATTTACGCCAATACCCCAAGATATTGCATAACTAATCTGATTGAGTTCAGATAAAAGGAAGCCTGTTGGAATAATACAAGAAGCTAACCCAACAAAAAACTTGATAAGATAGTCGTTTAGGCTTTCAGAGATATACGAAGTATTCCGATGAATTTGCCAAAGAAAAACAAGAAATAAGACTATAAAAAGTAGATACATTGAATCAGAATGGGGGCTTTCACGGTGCAAAGATAGTGAAAACCCTTCTTTTAAATGCTTTTAGGAATAAACTATATCAAAAACTCGAAAAGTTCGGGCTTATCGTTGATGTACTCAAACTGAACGTTGTTCTCTTTCATGCGTTCGATAAGTGGCTGAAAGTCGGATTGTTGTTTCAATTCGATACCCACTAAAGCTGGGCCACGTTCACGAGCGGTTTTCTTGGAATATTCAAAAAATACAATAGTATCGGTCGGGCTTAACACATCATTCAAGAAGGTTTTGAAAGCCCCCGCCCGTTGCGGGAAACGGATAATGAAGTAATGTTTTAGACCTTCGTAAAGCAGCGAACGCTCTTTTATTTCTTCGGTTCGAGTGATATCATTATTTCCTCCACCGATGATACAAACTACATTTTTGCCTTTTATTTCATCCTTGATAAAATCCAGAGCTGAAACCGACAATGCTCCTGCTGGCTCGGCTACGATGGCTTCTTCGTTATACAGTTGAAGAATCGTAGAGCAAACCTTTCCTTCGGGAATTAATAGAATTTCGTGGTTGAGGTTTTGTTTACACACTTGGAACGTTATGTCTCCTGCACGTTTTACGGCTGCACCGTCAACAAATTTATCAATTTCTTCGAGCGTAACTACTTGGTCTCTTTCTAAAGCAGTTTTCATGGTTGGCGAACCAAGTGGCTCAACCGCTATGAGTTTTGTTTTTGGCGAAAGTTGCTTAAAAACCGTTGAAACCCCCGAAGCTAAGCCGCCACCACCGATAGCAAAAACCAAATAATCTATCTTAAAATTAGAGTCTTTGAAGATTTCCAGCCCAACCGTTCCTTGTCCTTCCATTACTTGTAAATCATCGAATGGATGTACGAAAGTGGCGTTTTGTTCTTCACAGTATTTTTTCGCCGCATAAAAAGCATCATCGTAAGTGTCGCCTACGAGTTCGATTTTTACAAATTCTTTCCCGAACATCCCCACTTGCTTGATTTTTTGAGCGGGTGTGGTGGTAGGCATAAAGATTGTACCATTTACTTGCAATTTTCTGCACGCATACGCAAGCCCCTGTGCGTGATTGCCCGCACTGGCACATACTACGCCCTTGTCAAGTTGTTCATCTGAGAGCGTTGCCATTTTATTATAAGCTCCTCTGATTTTATAGGAACGAACAACCTGTAAATCTTCACGTTTAAGATAAATATTTGCTCCATAGCGTTCTGAAAGGTTCAGATTGTGCATCAATGGGGTATGCACAGCCACTCCTTGCAGACGTTCGGCGGCGAGGTAGATATTGTCTAAATCAGGAAATATAAAATCTGATTTTGTCTTGGTGTTTGTTGATGACATTATATGAAGTTTTGTTGCGTATTTTCATAATATGCCCAAATATACAAAAAGCACAGAGATTTTGCCCCTGTGCTTTTTAAATATATCATGTAAAGGAAGGCTTCGCTTCAAGCGAATGCCGCCCAGTGAAGCCTTCCGTAGATTACAAAGATTAATTATTTTCTGGACGTAAGCTACGAACAGTCTTACCTGCTTGCCACATTTCCGACTCACGAAGTTCAGCTAATTCAACTTCTAATTTCTCACGGTAATCTGGCTCAGAGTTACGAGTGATTGATTGAGTAGCTTCTTTTTGTGATTTTACACTTTGATACAATTTCTTGAAAACAGGTTTTGTAGCATCATGGAAAGGTTTCCACCAGTCTAATGCACCACGTTGAGCAGTGGTAGAGCAGTTAGCATACATCCAGTCCATTCCATTTTCTGCTACGAGTGGCATCAACGATTGCGTTAGTTCTTCAACAGTTTCGTTGAAAGCTTCTGATGGAGAGTGACCATTTTCACGCAATACTTCGTATTGGGCAGCGAAAATACCTTGGATAGCACCCATTAAAGTTCCACGCTCACCTGTTAGGTCAGATGTTACTTCACGGTAGAAATCAGTTTCAAACAAATAACCAGAACCCACACCAATACCCATTGCAATAGCAGTCTCACGAGCGTGACCTGAAGCATCTTGATAAACAGCGAAAGATGAGTTAAGACCTTTTCCTTCCACGAACAAACGACGAAGTGAAGTACCCGAGCCTTTTGGAGCTACCAAAACTACGTCAACATTTTTAGGTGGTTTGATACCCGTTTTTTTGCTGTACGTGATACCGAATCCGTGAGAGAAATATAAAGTTTTACCTTTTTTGAGGTATTGTTTCACTGTTGGCCATAAGGCAATTTGAGCAGCATCTGAAAGAAGGAAACAAATAACTGTACCTTTTTTCAATGCGTCTTCGATGCTGAAAAGCGTTTTACCTGGAACCCAACCATCAGCAACTGCTTTGTCGTAAGTTTTACCAGGGCGTTGTCCAACGATTACGTTGAAACCATTGTCACGCATGTTCATTGCTTGACCTGGGCCTTGCACACCGTAGCCAATTACTGCAATAGTTTGTTTTTTCAAGAACTCTCTCGCTTTTTCGAGTGGGTACTCTTCACGGGTTACTACTTCTTCTTCAACACCGCCGAAATTTAATTTTGCCATTTTTATTTAATTTGTTTTATTGAATGCGACAACTAAAATTTATTTTATACTTTGTTATAGACAAATTTACAAATAATACTCCCATTCGGTAATTTCCTCGGGTAAGTATTCGATTAGTCCTTGAGGAGTTTTACCTACTGCCACTCTTCCCGAACGAACGAATTCGATGATTCCGTGCGGTTTGATGTATTTGAAAAATTCAAAAATCTCAGTTTCAGTCCCTGTCTTTTCGATGACTACATAGTCAAGACCCCAATAAACGACCCACGCTTTATAGACTTTATTGATGGTTTCTACATCAACCGATTTTCCGTTAAGTGGTGTAGAAATTTTAAAAAGGGCGATTTCATTGTAAACAATGTCTTCATTGAGATAACCAAATACCGCTAAAACTTCGATGATTTTACGAATCTGGCGTACGAGTTTTTCTACTTCTTCACGTTTTTCGTGTTTGATAACGATGGTGAAACGAGAAATACCCTTACGCTCAGTTTCCGAAACCGTCAGCGATTCAATATTGATTCTTCGACGGGTAAATATGATTGTGATTTTGTTGAGTAAGCCGATGCTATTTTCGGTAAATACGCAAATAGTGTATGTTGTCATGCCCCCAGCCGAATCGTCGGACCGTCCCCAATGGGGAATAAGTTTTTTAATTATTTTGTTGATATATTTTCACCTTACTTTTATACCCCTTGAGGAGCTAAAGGTGTTGCTTATTCCAAGCGAATCTCGCTTACGCTCGTTCCTGCAGGAACCATCGGGAATACGTTTTCTTCTTTTTCTACGATAACTTCGAGTAAGTAGGCTTTCTTTGAATCGAGCATTTTATCCAATGAATTACTCAGGTTTTCTCTTTCTGTACAAGTGTGTCCATCAATTCCGAAACCACGAGCAATTGTAATAAAATCAGGGTTTTGTAATTCTACAAATGAGTAGCGATTATCAAAGAATAGTTGCTGCCACTGACGTACCATTCCTAAGAAATTATTATTCAAGATAATCATTTTTACAGCCAAACCACTCTGGGCAATTGTTCCGAGTTCTTGAATCGTCATTTGGAAACACCCATCACCTATGATTCCGACAACTTCACGGTCTGGAGCTCCAACTTTCGCACCAAATGATGCAGGAATTGCAAAGCCCATCGTTCCGAGTCCACCCGAAGCAATGAATGAATTTGCTTTTTTGAATTGATAATAACGTGCCGTAACCATTTGGTGCTGACCTACGTCAACAACAATACAAGCTTCACCATTCGTTTTATCAGAAAGCAAAGCCACAACCTCAGCCATTTTGATTTTGCCTTCTTGGCCTAAATCACGAAGGGTAACTTTATCGTATTCTTTTACATCAAGTTTACGGAATTCATTTTTCCAGCCAGTAAAATCTCCTTTTTTTACTAAAGGCATGAGCATTTTTAAGGCTTCTTTGGCATCTCCGATTACAGGAGCTTCAGCTTTTTTGATTTTATCAACCTCAGAAGGGTCGATTTCTATATGAACAATGCGTGCTTGTTTGGCAAATTTTGTTGAATCGCCCGTCACACGGTCGTCGAAACGCATACCGATGGCAATTAAAACATCGCACTCGTCGGTCATTACGTTGGGAGCGTACATGCCGTGCATACCCAACCAACCCATATAATTAGAGTGATTATTTGGCATTGCCGAAAGGCCAAGCAAAGTACTTGCACAAGGAATATCCGTTTTTTCAACAAAATCAAGTAATTCCTGAACGGCATCGGCAATTAAAACTCCGTGTCCGAATAAAATGTATGGGCGTTTCGCTTTATTGATTAACTCCGCAGCCTTTTCGATTTGGTCTTGTTTTGGTACTACACGAGGGCTATAACTTACCATTTTCTCTACTTTTTTATAGACAAAAGGTTTCGTCATTTTAGCTGCTTGGGCATCACGAGCAAAATCAATTACTACTGGGCCTGGTTTTCCCGACTTGGCAATAAAAAAGGCCTTGGCCATGATTTCTGGCACTTCATCGGGGTCAGTTATCTGATAATTCCATTTACAGACGGGTGTAGTTACACCTATCATATCTGTTTCTTGGAACGCATCAGTACCTAACAAATTTGACTTTACTTGACCTACAATACAAACCATAGGTGTACAGTCAATGATTGCATCGGCAATTGGCGTGATGAGGTTCGTACCACCCGGGCCAGAAGTTACCAAGCAAACCCCTGTGCGTCCACTCACACGGGCGTAGCCTTGTGCGGCATGACCTGCACCTTGCTCGTGGCGAACTAAGGTATGTTTTATTCTATCAATATAATCATAAAGGGCATCGTAGGTAGGCATAATTGCTCCACCTGGATAACCAAAAATATTGTCTACACTTTCGGCCAACAAACACTCCATCATGGCTTGAGCTCCCGAAAGGAAGGTTTGACCTTCTTTTGCTTGAGCAGGTGCTGCAAGTGTTTCTTGTTTTAATTCGATTTCGAGTAAATTTCCCATATCGTCTGAGATATTTTAGGATGAAGTTTTTAGTTGGTTTGCTTTACTCCTTATTTCTTATAAGTCTGTTACGCAACCTTCGCTGGCAGAACTTACGTTTTTGATATATTTACGAAGTACGCCTCTGGTGTGTTCCGATGGAATTTGCTTCCAAGCAGCTCTACGTTCGGCCAATTCTTCGTCTGAAACATGCAAAATCAATTTGTTATCAACGGCATCAATCGTGATTTTATCGCCGTCTTTTACTAAAGCAATTGTACCTCCTTCAAAAGCCTCTGGCGTGACGTGTCCAACTACGAAACCGTGTGTTCCGCCCGAAAAACGCCCATCAGTAATCATCGCTACACTATTACCTAAGCCTGCACCCATCACGGCTGATGTTGGTTTAAGCATTTCTGGCATTCCAGGGCCACCTTTCGGGCCTTCATTACGAATGACGATTACGTGACCCGCCTTGATTTCTCCTTTTTCTAAGTATTCAATTACTTCTTCTTCACGCTCACAGACTTTGGCAATTCCTTCAAACTTTTCGCCCTCTTTTCCGGTAATCTTAGCAACAGCACCACCTTCGGCCAAGTTTCCGTAAAGAATCTGTAAGTGACCTGTTGGTTTGATTGGAGATTCGATTGGTTGAATAATCTTTTGTGTATCGAAATCCAAGTCTGGTACATCTTCTAAATTTTCAGCAATTGTTTTGCCTGTAATCGTCATACAATCACCGTGAATGAAACCTTTCTTGAGCAAATATTTCATCAAAGCAGGTACACCACCGATTTCGAGCATATCTTCCATGTAATACTTGCCTGATGGTTTTAAATCGGCAATTAATGGCGTACGGTCTGAAATATCTTGAATATCTTTTAATGTAAAATCTACACCTGCTGCACTTGCAATAGCCAAATAATGAAGAACGGCATTTGTTGAGCCACCCATAACCATTACCATCGTCATGGCGTTTTCAAACGCCTTGCGAGTCATGATGTCACGAGGGCAAATGTTTTTCTCCAACATATTTTTCATGGCTGCACCGATAGCAATACACTCAGCTTTTTTGCCTTCGTGCGTTGCTGGGTAGCTTGATGAATTTGGTAAAGTCAAGCCCATCGCTTCCATAGAAGAAGCCATTGTGTTGGCCGTGTACATTCCACCGCAAGCACCCGCACCTGGAATAGCATTTTTGATAACTCCTTCGTAGTCTTCGTCAGAGATTGTTCCTGCAAATTTTTGTCCCAATGCTTCAAAAGCTGAAACGATGTCGAGTTTTTTACCTTTATATTGTCCAGTACGAATCGTTCCTCCGTAAACTAACATAGCTGGGCGATTTAGTCGGGCAATCGCTATCATTGCTCCTGGCATATTTTTATCACAACCCACAACGGCAATTACGCCATCGTACCATTGAGCAGCGACAATATCTTCAATTGAATCGGCGATAATATCACGGCTTGGTAATGAGTAGCTCATACCGTTATTGCCGTTTGTCATGCCATCTGAAACTCCGATTGTATGAAAAATTAAGCCTACCATTCCGTTTTCTTGGATACCTTTCTTTACGTGAACAGACAAGCCATTAAGGTGCATATTGCAGGTATTTCCTTCATAACCAGTACTTGCAATACCGATTTGTGCTTTTTGCATATCTTCTTCTGTCAAACCAATACCATAAAGCATGGCTTTGGCAGCAGGGTTATGAACTTCTTGCGTAAGGGTGCGACTGAATTTATTTAGTTCCATATTTCAAGTTAAAAGCTTTTTGAATAGTCATAAATACTCGTTTTCATAATACAAAAGCCTTCTTCACTCGGTGTGAAGAAGGCTTTTGTTGTTCATAGCAAACCCTTCTCCACTCTTTTTAATTGAGCAGAAGAATAATTGGGATGATACGAACAGTGTTATTTTCCATTATAAAATATTCTCTAATTGCGAATATTCGCTATGTGCGAACAGTTTCTATGACAAAGAAATTTACTTTCGTTTATAATTCCAAACTTTTTTAAAAAAATTTGGCTGCAACTTATTTTCTTTATGATTTTTAGAAAAAAGTAGCAGGAAAAAGATGTTTAATATGGTTCTTTTTGATTAATATTGAAGTCTAATAATTGACATTTCGACCTTATGAAAATTTATAAGACTATACAAGGGTTCGTTATCGAACATGATGCACAATATTATATCTCTCGACACACCGATTGGGATTTATTCATTAATCGTGAAGACCTATTTTTTGAATTACAGCGAGAAATTCAGCTTTTACCTGCTGCTGCCGAATATAAATCTTTAATAGATAATGGCTTGCAAACCCCAATTCAGTCGCAAGAAGTTTGGGCATCTGGCGTTACGTATCTGCGTAGCCGTGATGCACGGATGGAAGAGTCGAAAGTGGCTGGTGGTGATAATTTTTATGATAGAGTGTATGATGCTGAGCGTCCAGAGTTATTTTTTAAGTCGGCACCGCAACGAGTAGTAGGGTCGGGTCAAGCCGTAAGAATCAGAAAAGATTCCAAATGGAATGTACCAGAGCCTGAACTTACGCTTTTTATTAATTCAAAAGGTCAGATTTCGGGTTATACCGTTGGAAATGATATGAGTTCACGAGATATTGAGGGAGAAAATCCGCTTTATCTGCCGCAAGCCAAATCTTATGATAAAAGTGCAGCTATTGGGCCATGTATTGCAATTTTTGACAAACCTATCGACTCTGACACGAAAATAAGTCTTGAAATTTCTCGTTATGATATTCCACTTTTTACAGATTCTATCGAAATTAATCGAATGAAACGTAAACACACTGATTTAGTAGAATACCTATACCGTGAAATGTCGTTTCCGCACGGTTGTTTTTTGATGACAGGTACAGGCATTGTGCCGCACGATGATTTTACGCTCGAAGTGGGCGATGTCGTGATTATTACTATCGAAGGAATTGGAACATTAATCAATACCGTTGAAATGAAATAATTTCGATATTTTTCTCTTTTTCTAATACATTATTAGCCCTTTAAATGCAACTTACAGGAAGAAATATTATTGGTTTTGAAACTTTTTCGGAAGGAACAGTAGCCATTCAAGCCATTAATCCAGCCAATGGTGAAACCCTCGCTCCATTATTTTATAAAGCAACGATTGACGAATTAGACCTTGCAGCAGAGAAAGCAGAGCAGGCCTTTCAAGTTTATAGAAAGAAATCAGGGAAACAAAAAGCCGAGTTTTTGGAGAAAATTGCCGAAGAAATAGAAAACTTAGGCGATGCACTAGTTGAAAGATACATTGCCGAATCTGGACTTCCTCAAGGCCGAGCCATGGGCGAGCGTGGACGTACAACTGGTCAACTTCGATTATTTGCTCAATTATTAAAAGATGGTTCTTGGGTAAATGCCCGAATTGACACGGCTTTGCCCGACCGCCAGCCATTGCCACGCCCTGATATTCGTTCGGTTGAGCGTCCGCTTGGTGTAGTGGGAGTTTTTGGTGCCAGTAATTTTCCGCTGGCTTTTTCGGTAGCGGGTGGCGATACTGCTTCGGCATTGGCGGCTGGTTGTCCTGTTATTTTTAAAGCTCACCCAGCTCACTTAGGAACATCCGAACTTGTTGGAAAAGCGATTCAAAAAGCAGCCGAAATAACAAATATGCCTGATGGTGTTTTCTCGTTATTGTTCGATGATGGATACGAAATAGGTTTGGCACTTGTAAAACATCCAAGTGTAAAAGCCATTGGTTTTACGGGTTCATATAAAGGAGGAAAAGCACTTTATGATGCGGCGGCGGCTCGCCCCGAACCAATTCCTGTATATGCTGAAATGGGAAGCGTAAACCCTGTGTTTGTATTACCTCGCACGCTCGAAGCAAATGGAGCAGCTTTGGCTCAAAATTTTGTTGGTTCTGTTACCTTGGGCGTGGGTCAGTTTTGTACAAACCCCGGGATGTTATTATTGCAAAAAAATGAAGCATTCATCGCTGCTCTCGAACAACACGCCAACACCAGCATGGGTGGTGTAATGCTCACAACTGGCATACGTGATGCGTATGTGAGAGGCATTGAAAATACTAAAAATTATACGAAAGTAATAGGAGTAGGAAAAGCACCCGAAGGTTTTACAGCCGTCGAGCCTATCATTTTTCATGCTTCAATTGAAGAGTTTACGCAAAACCCACATTTGTCAGAAGAGATTTTTGGGCCAACGAGTTTGGTTGTAGAAGCTAACTCAAAAGATGAATTGTTGGCAGCTGCTCGAAGTCTAACTGGGCATTTAACGGCAACCGTTCACGGAACGCCCGAAGATTTGGCCGAATACGCCGATTTAATTGAGATTTTGGAACAGAAAGTTGGTAGAATTTTGATTAATGGTTTCCCGACTGGCGTTGAGGTTTCGCACGCAATGGTGCACGGTGGGCCTTTTCCTGCTACCACTGATGCAAGAAGCACTTCGGTTGGTACGATGGCCATTACACGTTTTACTCGACCAGTTTGTTATCAGAATTTCCCCGATAGTTTATTAGTTGATGAACTGAAAGCTGAAAATCCGCTGAATATTTGGCGATTGGTTGACGGAGAACTGAAAAAGTAACACAATAAAAAATCCCGAATCATTCGATTCGGGATTTTTTATTGTGTTACTAATGCCGCTTATTTCTGATTAGCTTTTCTTACTAATTCATAGAATTTTGCACTATTCGCTGAAATACAATCACCAGCATTATTCAAATTATATTGGTTATTCGATGTATCTGTAATTTCGTATTGAGATGTTTCTTCGCTGTATTTAACCGATTTGAAAACACAAGGGGCAATCTTAGCATTGAATTTATTAATAATTCCATACTTATTATTCCCTTTCGAGACTACCGCCATTCCATTCTTAAATGGGTTAATTTCGACGTATTCAAATGTTATCTGCACTTTGCCTTTCTTGTCAATAAAGCCGTACTTATTATTATCATATTTCACACCAATTAGGCCCTCTGATGAGAATAATACTTCATTGTAAAGGGGTGCTAATGCTTCTTTTCCTGTGAAATCAAGTAATCCCCACTTGTCGCCTTTCAACATTGCCAAATTGGTTTTGTCGAATTTACGAATGTTTTTATAGGCTTCAGTTGTGAATCTTTTCAAGGTATTTTTATCAACTAAATTGTAGCCTTCATCAAATCCACCTTTTTCGTGTGGCGTTTCGGTACGGATTACGATTAGGGTACTTGCTAAAATAGTATCCGTAACCATATAGCGGATACCTTCTGGAGCAGCTGGATTTACACGGTCGATTACGATACGTCCGAATCGGTCATAAACCATGTCAACTACACAATTTCCAACAGGTTTACTACAATTCGCTACTTTTTCAGAAACAACCGTTAAACCAGTTATATTAAATGGTTGAACTTCATCATATACAGGAGGAATTACTTCACTACCATCAAAACTGATATAGCCACACTTGGTTGAAGCTTTATCACCTGTTGTTTTGCAAGCGGAAGCTAATCCGAATTTATTGAAATCACCAATGGAAGAATATGTTTCGCTTAATTTACGCTCATTTAACTCAATAATGCGTAAACCTGCGGCATCTTTGGCCACGACCGAAGCCGCCGTTGGTGATATGGATGGGTCAATCACCACGGTTCTGATGTAGTCATACGAAGGTTTGATACGAGTATTACCTTCTGAGTCAATTAAACCAACTTTCTTGTTTTGTTCAACCAGAATCCAACGGTTTGCTTCTGAAAGACTAATTTTATCAAAAACAACATCTGTAATAACCGAGCCATCAATTTTTATCAAACCGTATTGCTTACCATTTCTTACTTTAAAAATATTGCCAACAAAAGCTTCAATCTCATCAAAACCAGCAGAGATTGGTTTTTTTATTACATCGTAGTTATTATCAATCAAAGCAAATTTATTGCTTTTGAATTTGGCAAGACTAATGCCATATCGAATTGCTTTTGCATCAATGATGTCGGTTAAAACTTCGCTCTCAATACCTTCGGCTGTTATGAAATGCCAAAAGAATTTTTTTACTAATGCTTTTCCATCATTGAATGGTTCAGCGTAGTCATACTGTGCAGGAATTACTTCTTCACCACAAAGGTTTAAGAAACCAAACACCATATCTTTTTTGATACGTGCGTATCCTTGATGATAGTTATCAATCAAACCATAACGAGGATTTCCTTTCAATGACTCTAAAGCAAAACTTGTAATTTCTTTTCCTTCATCATCTTTGGTTAAAATAAAAGAGCCTTTGTCTTTTTCGGTAAAACACTGCCCACTTTGACTAAACGAATAAGTCTTATTCAGCTGGCTGGCTTGCTCAAGTTTAGAAACATTATCAATGGTAATTTTATTGACAATTTCCAACTCTCTTTTATAAGCATTTTCGATTTGCGAAAGATAATTTGGAAACTGCTCGTGTGTCAGAAAATCTTGTTTTACGAGTAAACTATCTAATTCTTTTGGTAGTGTTTTTTTCTTATTATCCTCAAATTGTGACATCGTACTTTTTGCATAATTCACAACCGATTTTCGAGCTACTGCACCCGATACATATTGTGGTTGTATATTAGCAAAATCTTTAGTTGAATCTTTTGGAGAAACGGGTACGGTCTGTACCACTTGACCTTGTGCCAACGAGCTATAACCAAAGCCAATAAGCAAAAACAGAGTAGAGTAGATTTTCTTCATTGTGGGTGGGAGGGGGACAAAATAGTTTTGGCAATACTTATGTTTCTCTTCGTATAATTATTCGCAAACAATAAGCAATTAACGTAAAAAAGCACAAAATACTAAAAAATATTTTGTTTAACTGGCTCACTCTTTAGCGTTATAACCGTTTGAAGAAGATACGGTTTTTAGAAATAGTTTAGATTTCTCATACAAAAGTAACCAATCTTTAGTAGGTTTTATCAAAAAAGACAAACTAAATTAAATGAAAAAACCGCAAAGATTGGTTTATCTTTGCGGTTTTTATATGCTTTTTGCTTCAATTACTTCTTAGGTGCTGCTGCTGGAGCTGCTGCCGCTGCTGTTTTTGCAGGAGGAGTAACGCCTAATTTCTTGAATACTAAGTCAGAAATATTATCTGCGTCTGGAGCAACCAAAAGGATTGGCGTTGTACCAGGGCCAGCATCCGTATTGAAAACGTAAGTGTAACCATTTTCTTTCGCTACATCTTTTACAGTTTTGTCGATTTTTTCTAAAACTGGAGCTAACAACTGTTGTTGTTTTTGTTGCAAAGCAGTTTCAGAGCTTTGTTGAAACTCTTGGATAGAATTTTGGCCTGATTGTAATTCTTTCTCACGGTCAGCTTTGATTACAGGCGACATCGTTGCTTGGTTTTTTTGATAATCTTCGTATTTTGCTTGAAACGCAGCAATTTTATCTTGCAAAAGCTTGTCGTATTGAGCTTTTTCGGTTTTTAATTTATTTTCAATGTCTTTTGCATCAGGAATGTTGTTTAGGATATAGTCAACGTTGGTATATCCAATTTTTGTAGTTTGGGCATTTGCCATACCAACAAACATTAGAGCCGTGATAATTGCGGCGAAAAATTTTGTCTTCATCTTTTATACTTATTTTTTTGGTTTGGTTACTTGGTTATTTTGATTTTTATCTTCTTTCAACGAAATACCTAAAGCTTCTAAAACATAATCAGTATAGTCGTGGCGAGGGTCTGTATACACCATACTCATATCCGATGCTTTGTCAAAAAGAAACATTAATTGTTTTTGTCGAGCTACTTTTTCAAATGCTTTATATACTTGGTCAAGTATCGGTTTCATTATTTCTTTCTTTTTCAGAAAAATTAGGCCATTCATACCAAAGACTTTATTATTTAATTCTTTTACTTCGGCCTCTTTATCGTCAATTGCTTTTTGGCGTTCACGTTTCATTTCGGCCGTAAGCAATATTTCTTCTTGCTGAAACTGTTGACGCATTTTTTCTAATTCCGAATATTTCGCTTGAATATCAATCACCCATTTTTCGGAATACTTATCCATATCCTCTTGGGCTTTCTTATACTCAGGCATTTTACTTGTAATGAACTCAGAATCAATGTATCCAAACTTTTGGGCAAAGCTTTGTACAGAAACAAGTGCCAAAAATAATAAAAATATTGTCTTTTTCATTCAAAAAATTTTTTCAATGCGTGAATTATTGAATGTTTTTATCTAAAAGTTAGTGAAGACAACCACAGCGGCGAGCCATTTTTGATTGTGACCTAACTAACGTATGATATATACAAAATTATTATACCATTAACAGATATTTAACATTTGTTGATGGGCTTAACGAATTTGCTGACCAATACTAAAGGTAAATGATTTCAAACCACGGTTTGTGATTCCTGGGATTGGGTCGAAGCCTTTTCCGAAATCAAGACCAATCATACCGAAGGCTGGCATGAAGATTCTCGCTCCAACACCTGCCGTACGACGGAGTTTGAATGGGTTATAATCTTTATAGCTTCCCCAGCTATTACCAGCTTCAGCAAAACCTAACACAAAGATAGTAGCTTGTGGGTTGAGCGATACTGGGTAACGAAGTTCGGTGGCATATTTACTATAAATGATACCACCCATACGACTCAACGTTACGCTTCCATCACTGGTACGGAGCTTTTCGGCTTCTGCATACGAAAGCTCGTGAACTACACCTTCATCATAGCCTCTTAGACCAATGAGGTCGGCACCTACGTTATAAGCATTTTGCATACCCATACCCGCACCACCTAAGATAAAGCGGCCAAACGGACTAAAGTCGGAACTGGTACTATATTTACCCAAGAAACCCATATTGGCTTTTGCGTGGAAAACTAATTTGCCAACAACTGGCACGTACCAGTCGCCATCAAACATCCATTTGTGGCCTTCTACCCATTTGTATTTATCAGTAACTGGTGTACTTCTAAATAATGAATAAGGAGGGTTAAAGGTTGCATTGATGGTAAACTGAGAACCCGAACGTGTAAACTGTGGGTTATCTAAGCTATATCTTGATAGAACGAATGAGGTAGAAAGGTCGTTGGCAACCCCTTTCTGAAAACCTGGGATAAAATAACTGTTATCAACATTGTATCTCTGGTAAGAAAGAGAAGCGTTGAAACTAAAGTTACGGTCAGGCCAGTTTAGACGTTTACCATAAGTAATCGAACCACCTGTATTCTTAAAATATCCTGAGTAAATACCTGACGTACCGCCTCCATAAAAAGAAGCATAAGCCGAGCCATACTGACGCTCTAAAGCTCTTTGATAGCCTCGGTTGTCAGATGATGTATGGAAGATACTTACCGCAAATGAATTTGGTTTTTTTCCACCGAGCCATGGTTCTGTAAATGATAAAGAATAGGTTTGATAGAAACGTCCACTGGCTTGTAATCTTAGAGCTAAACGTTGGCCATCGCCCGCAGGAAGTGGCTTCCATTTCTTGAAATTATTGATATTTCTTGCAGAGAAGTTATTGAAGATAACCCCAAACGTACCAACAAAGCCTTGAAGACCTCCCCAACCACCCGAAAGTTCGATATTATCGCTTGGTTTTTCTTCAACATTATACTCAATATCAACCGTTCCATCGGCTTGTGGAATTGGTTTTGGTTCGATTTTTTGTGGGTCGAAATAACCCAATCTTGAAAGCGTCTGCTGTGTTTCTATAAGGTCAGTTTTGCTGAATTTCTGTCCTGGACGAGTCAAAAGTTCACGCATTACTACGTGGTCGCTGGTTTTAGTATTTCCGTTTAAGATAATACGGTTGATAGTGGCTTGTTTACCTTCTCTGATACGCATTTCGATGTCGATAGAGTCGCCATCAACGGCAACTTCTACTGGCTCACATTGAAAAAATAAGTAGCCATCATCCATGTAGGCCGAGCTTACGTCGCCTTGTGGAATACCATTTATTTTTTTGTTGAGTTCTTCTGGATTATAAATATCGCCTTTTTTGATGGCAAGGATTGTCTCTAAATCTTTAGTTTTGCGGAGGTAATTTCCTGTCCAAGTGATGTTTCGGTAGTAAAAACGAGTTCCTTCGTTGATATTTAATACTAATCTAATATTATTTCCATCAGTCGAAATTACTGAGTCAGAAGTTACTTGTGCATCACGGTAGCCTTTTTTGTTATAATACTCTACGATTTTTACTTTGTCTTCTTCAAACTTTTTAGGAATAAATTTCGATGGCGTAAAAATACGAAGCGGAGCTTTGATTTTAGTTGCTTTCAATTTCGATAATACCTTATAATCAGGAAGCTCTGTTACACCAACTAATTTAATATCATCAATTTTTACTTTACTCTTTTTATCAATAGTTACAATTAAAGCGGCATTATTTGCCCTTATTGTATCCGAAATTTGCTTTATCTGTACGCTTGTATTCAGAAAACCCTTCTCTATAAATATACGCTTAATAGTCAATTGAATATTTTTAATTAGGGCATCAGTTATCACCTTTCCCTTATTAGCCTTTACTTTTTCTGAAACAGCATCAATTTCACCTTTACGGATGCCCTTGAAAACAAATTTATTGAGACGTGGACGCTCACGAAGATGAATATCAAGTTCTACTTTATCGAGTTCGATTTTTGTGATATTGATAGCAACATCTTCGATGATACCTTGTTCCATCAAACGGCGAATAGCGGTACTAATACGCTCGCCTGGGATACTGATTTTATCGTTGATGTTTAGACCAGAAACCGAAATAAGCGTATTTGGGTCTAAGAATTTTACACCACTAACCGAGATTTTAGAAATGGTATATTCTTTTGGTCGTTCATAGCTAACAGCAGCATCTTTTGGTTGGTCGTATTTACGTCCAAGCCCCAAAGGAAATTGTGCTATGGCATTGGTAGTAACAAGCAGTAAAACAAGAAAAGAAAGTAACTTTTGGATACGCATAATATAATAAGATGTCAGAAAAATCTATTTGAGGAATGCTTCTATTGTATATAATTTTAATGTTAATTTCTTGTTACTACTTTAATTGTTCACTGGTTTTTCCGAAACGTCTTTCACGGTTTTGATAAGATACTATTGCTTCGAATAAGTGATTTTTTCGGAATTCTGGCCAAAATAAATCGTCCATAAAATACAGTTCCGCATACGCCAGTTGCCAAAGTAGGTAATTACTGATACGGTGGTCGCCACCCGTACGAATCATTAAATCAACATCGGGAGCATCTCCAGTGGCCAAATATTGTGAAAAAACATCTTCAGAAATAGCTTCGACAGCGAGTTCTCCAGTTTTAACTTTCGTGGCAATCTGTTTTGTAGCTTGAACAATTTCCCATTTTCCGCTATAACTTAACGCCAGTATGAGTGTTAGGCCTGTATTATTTTTTGTCAATTCAATGGCATCCGCCATTTTTTTTCGAGCGGATGTTGGAAGGCTTTCAAGGTCTCCTATTGTTTTGACTCTCACATTGTTTTTATGTAAGTCAGGAACTTCTTCTGCAATTGTTTTTACCAATAATTGCATAATTCCGTCAACTTCTAATTTAGGGCGATTCCAGTTTTCAGTCGAAAAAGTATATAATGTTAGGTATTTTATACCTAATTCTACACAAGCTTCAACGGTATCACGCACCGATTTTACTCCGTGATGGTGTCCGAATATTCGCAATGCACCTTGTTGTTTTGCCCAACGCCCATTGCCATCCATTATAACGGCTATATGAGCAGGTAAATTGCCTAAATCAATGTTTTCTTTCACTGGTAAATCAATTATCATTAACAAAATATCAACACTCTATTTGACTAATAGTGCAAAAAGGACTGCAAAGGTAGAAAAAAAGAACGGTGTTTGATAAGTTTTTAATGAATTGTAGCTGACTGTAACACTTTTATATTTAAAATGTGGGCTGAACAGTGATTTGGGTTATAAAAAATTGTTTTAGGCATGTATTATCGACGAGGAGGGCAATGTACTTTGTAGAATACATAGCTGACAGAAAAGTTTGTGTAATAATACATATCCTTGGCTTTTGTGCCAGGTGTTTGGTATTTTTGGAATGAATATGGAAATGTAATGCTTGGTGTTGAAGGACTGCTACTGGTAGGAGCTTGTACTGTACCATCTCTGGCATAGCCTTTATTATCTAAATAATCTGTATCAGTCCATCTACTGCCAAACTCTACACCCCAATTCCATTGATTTCGCCACTCTTTTTTGAATCCAATTCCTAAAGCAAGAAACGTAGGGCTTGACTTGGTTATGTATACTGCATTATTGATACTCAAAAGTTGAGCATTTGTTTGAACCATCGCTCCACCAGCCCCCCAAAAAACGTATGGAGTCCAGTTATTAACTATTCTTGAGGCTGTCGTACGAAAGTTAGCAAAGTTATATTCTATTTGTCCCATTCCTTCCAAGATTGTAGCGGTAAAACTATGCCCTCTTGCTTGATGGTAAGGGTCTGATTTTATGGCTTTATCATTACCTGCAATTCCGCCGTACATGCCTTGTACTTTTAAGGAAATAGAACGTGTCCAGTTCATTCGTACAAATGCACTACCTGCTGGCCGAGCAAAAAAGGGTTTGAAAGAAGGCATAATGTCTCCTTTATAGTTACATACTCCAACCCCAGTACCGACTTCCCATTTTTGGGCAATAACACTTGCAGGTAAAACAAATAAAAATAGGAAGCCGAAGGTTATTCGTACTACCGAATTATAAATAATCATTAAGGATTAGTTTTAATGCTTACACAGAATACAGAGTAGTGGGTTTATTTAATAGGCGGACATTTTATTGGGCTTGAGATGACATAACTCAATGTTAGTTGAGTAGTAAAATAAGAATCCCACCTTTTTGACCCTCTTGCACTATTTGGATAACCTACGATTGAAGTTCCATTAAGTGCTGGTGTTGGATTTCCAGCAAGAGCACCACCAATATAAGGAGTCATTTTGACGGGGTCTGTTGTAATATTAAAAAAGTCTTTTAAACGACTACTCCCCGTCATGGCAGAATAATCTTCTCCTGCACGATTGGCGAAGGCTACACTTAGCGGAGAAATGGCCGCCAAAGATGCAGGGTCTGGGTAATCGCTTTTACCTACATCATCTAAGTAATCGAATGGAGTGATTCTTAAACCACCTTCAATACCTAAATCAAACTTTTCGTTTATCTTTATCTTCAGACCTAACCCCAATGGAACTACTGGTTGTATCAATGAATAAGCCTTAGGTGCTGTTGGATTGATGCCTTGTCCTGATGTTTGTTTGTCTTTTAGGTTTGTCCAGCCGCCTAATGTAACAGCACCCGTTGCAGGGTTGACGGTTGCCACATCTCTTGCCTGTGGATTGTGTGCATAAAATCCGAAACCAATAAATGTATAAGGCATAATGGCACTTCTACCTTGTGGCCCTTTGCTATATTGTGGTAGAAGGTTAAATAAGCCAGTAAGGGTAAATTCTTTTATATCGTTTCTAAAATGAAGATTACGAAGAAAAGGTTGAAAGAATTTGTCAATATTATGCTGAGAATAAGTATAGTCATCACCTGCTATTCTCGCCCACGTAAAACCTACACGAGCGGCCACTTGGGGCGACAGTTGTCGAGTATAATTAATGGTAGCATTCCACCTTACATTTGTAATAAGTCCATAGTAAAAATACTGATAAGGAGATAAATCACCAAAATAGTGTGAGCTTCCACCACCAATTCCTAAGGTAGAATATTGATTGAGTTTGTTTTTTTTACTAAAAATTCCAGATTGGGCGAAGTTTTCTTGCGTTGCCAGAAGCACTATCGAAAAGCTGAATATAAGGCCGAACGCCAGTTTATTAGGTTTTAACAATTTCATACAATTAGTAAGGTTTGTCGAATTATTTAACGTAATCACAGAAAGCTTTATTGTTAATTTCGGGCATCAATACCCCATTTTAGTTTTCCTCGTAAGGTACTCAAGAAATCATCGCCTTCCATTCTGACCATTTTTGCCTTGAAATTTTCTTTCTTGACGGTAATAGTTGTTTCTTCGTCAGAGCCAATAATTTTTGCTCTTGAATCCATCGAAACCAGAAAATTATTACTTCTACTTTCTACTTTAAATGAAATCACGCTATCGTCAGAAACAATCATTGGTCGAACAAATAAATTGTGCGGACAAATAGGCGTAATGATAAAGTTGGCCGAATGAGGCATAACCAAAGGCCCACCGCAGCTCAGTGAGTAACCGGTAGAGCCAGTAGCTGTTGCAACCATCAAGCCATCGGCCCAATAAGTATTCAGAAACTCTCCGTTGATGTAAGCATGAACCACAATCATCGAAGATGTATCGGTTTTTGAAATCGCTATTTCGTTGAGTGCAAAATTCGTGCCTTCTTCAAAAAGCTCAGTTTCGGAAGTAGCCGAAATCATTGTCCGCTCATCAACGGTATAATAGCCGTTAATGAGTTGATAAACAGTACGCTGTATTTTTTCGGGAGAAATGGCTGCCAGAAATCCCAAACGCCCAAAATTGAAACCCAAAATGGGTATTTCCCGCTTGCCTACATGGGCGAGAGTTTCGAGGAAAGTACCATCTCCGCCAAGACTAAAGGCGAAATCAGCATCAAAAATTTCTTCGGGAGTGGTGTAAATAGCTTTGGTGTCTAAACGAATACCTGATTGTAACAGAATACGTTTAAATGGCTCAGAAACTTGTACTTCAACCTTGTGTTGCTTCAATTCATCGAAAACTTGTTGAATGTACGGAACAGATTCTACACTAAATTTTCGACCGTGAATGGCTATTTTCATTGGAAATACACCCCCAGCCCCTAAAGGGGGGTTATTACTAAAGTAATTTATATACTTTGAGGCACATCAATTTAGTGGCAAAATTACGAAGGAATGTTATAAAAGCTATTTTAAATTATCACAAATCGAAGCCTTCGCCTTGTGTGGGAATAAAAATATCTTGAAAACCCACCTTATTTAATCTAATTTTAAACATAAGTTGATTATCAATTTCGCCATGAACCAAGAAAAGTTTTTTGACTTTAGCTGCATCCTGACACGATAAATGTGTTATCATTTCGCTATAATCGGCATGACCCGAAAACGAATCCATGACCTCAATATCGGCATTGACCTCAAATCTTTCGCCAAAAATTTTTACTTCTTTTGGTTTTGTTTTCAAAATAGCCCCTAAGCTTTCGGGCGAACAATAACCCACCAAAAGAATGGTTGTTGAAGATTTCTCAACATTATTTTTGATATGATGCTTGATACGCCCAGCTTCGGCCATACCCGACGACGAAATGATTATACACGCCTCGTGACTGTCGTTGAGTGCTTTTGAGGCCATAACATCACTTATATAATGGAGGTTTTCAAAATTAAAAGCATCACCGTCGTGTTTGATGTACGCCAAAATTTCGGGATTAAAACATTCTTCGTTTTCTCGCATCGCCATTGTTGCTTTTACTGACAATGGACTATCAATGTAAACAGGTATTTTTGGTAAAAGTCCTTCATTAGCCAGTTGGTCGAGGGCGTAAATTAATTCTTGTGTACGGTCAACGGCAAAGGCAGGAATGAGTAATTTCCCTTTTTTCTTTACACAAGTTTCGTTGACAATTCTGAGTAAATGGGCTTTAATATCGGCTTCGGGTTCGTGTAGTTTATTGCCGTAGGTCGATTCACAAATAATATAATCGGTTTTTGGAAATGGCTGCGGACTTCTTAAAATTTTATCGTTTGGTCGGCCAATATCACCCGTAAAAAACAAACTTTTTTTAGTGTTTTCTTCTTCAAAACTTAGGTAAATTCCTGCACTACCAAGTAAATGTCCTGCATCATAGAATTTTGCGGTAATACCTTCTTCAATTACGAAAGGAGTTTCGTAATCAATTGTTTTGAATAAACTTAAAGATGCTGTTACATCTTCGCCATTGTAAAGCAATTCGTAAGGCTCTTCGTTTCGTCCAATTCTTCGTTTATTGATGCGTTCGAGGTCTTTTTCTTGAATAAAGGCCGAATCCATGAGCATTATTTCGCACAAATCTTTGGTGGCAGGTGTGGCATAGATAGTTCCTTTGAAACCTTTTCTGACCAAACGAGGCACCAAACCTGTGTGGTCGATATGAGCGTGGCTCAAAATAAGAAAATCTACTTCTTTGGGGTCAAACCCAAAATGTAGATTTAGTTCGGTGGTGCCAATTCCTTGGAAAAGCCCACAATCGAGTAATATTTTTGTTCCTTTGTTGGTTGTAATGAGGTGTTTGCTGCCCGTCACTCGTTGAGCCGCTCCGTAAAATTGAATTTTCATAATACTCAGCCCAAATGGCGTTTTGTTGTTTTTATGCAAATAAGAGAAAAATTTATTTGCATAAAAACAAAGGGCTATGGAATTTTACAAATTCACGCCACGTTTCCACGGAATGAAGTCGTCTTGACCCAAAAGTTCGGCTTTTGTGAGGTACTCTCCGTTGGCGAGTCCAATCAACCAGTTCAACAAAGATTCGGCATTTTGCTCAATGGTTTCTTCGCCCGTAATGATTTTTCCGCAACTAAAGTCAATAATGTCAGGCATTTTTTCTGCCAATTTATTATTTGTAGAAATCTTGACGGTTGGTGTTACAGGGTTCCCAGTTGGCGTACCAAGTCCAGTCGTAAATAAGATGATTGTTGCACTCGAAGCGGCCATTCCTGTAGTTGCCAATACATCATTTCCTGGCGTACAAAGTAAGTGCAAGCCACCTTGAGTAGGTTGTTCGGTATAATTCAAGACATCGACTACTGGAGCATTTCCGCCTTTTTTGGCAGCACCTGCCGACTTGATAGCGTCGGTAATCAAACCATCTTTGATATTTCCAACTGATGGATTCATATCGAAAGTTGCTCCTACGGCGGCTGCTTGGTCGGAGTATTCTTTCATTAAATCGGCAAATTTTTGGGCTTTGGCTTCATCAACACAACGATTGATTAATTCTTGCTCAACGCCACAAAGTTCTGGAAATTCAGCCAGAAGTGTTGTTCCACCCAAACTTACCATCATATCAGATAAATGCCCAATAGCTGGGTTAGCCGAAATTCCTGAAAAACCATCTGAACCACCGCATTTTAAGCCAATGGTTAGTTTGCTAATTGGAGCTGGTTGGCGAGTTTGTTTATTGATTTCGACAATGCCTTTGAATGTCTCACGAATGGCATCTGACATCATCGTGTGTTCGGTGCCATAGGTTTGTTGGTCGAAATACAAAATCGGACGCTCGAACAATGGGTCACGCTTTAGAATTTGCTCCTTTAAGTAATCAATCTGTGATTTCTGGCAACCTAAACTCAATACTGTTACGCCTGCCACATTGGGGTTTACAATCATTCCTGCAAACAAATCGCAAAGAGCATCGGTATCTTGATTTGTGCCACCGCAACCAGTTTCGTGCGTTAAAAATTTAATGCCATCAACATTCTGAAATATATGGGTAGGCGAAATTTTTATTTTTTCGCTGCTTGGGTCGGCCAAAGTGATTGTTTCAAGAGCTTCGGTATTTCCCGATTGATAGGCAGTCAATAAATCTCTTACTTGATTACGATAGATTTCGGGTTGAGCATAGCCCAATTCACGCTCAAACGCATCTTTTATAATTAAAATATTACGGTTTTCGCAAAAAACCAATGGCACAACCAACCAAAAGTTACGAGTTCCAACGCTACCATTGGCTCGGTGATAACCATTGAAAGTTTTGGTTTTCCATGATTCAACATCGAGTGGAGTCCAAGCAGAGGCTGGTTGGCGTTTTTCGACCGAATAAGGGTCAGACTCGTGTTTGAGGTTGAAAGTCGTTATTTGAGCTCCACGTTTGATGGGTTGCGTAGCCTTTCCTACCAAAACTCCGTACATGGTCACGTGGTCGCCTACTGATAAATCTTCCGTAACAAATTTATGTTTTGCCTCAATATCGTGTTGAATTTCGTAGCTTTCGCCTTCGTAAGTTACAATTTCACCTGATTTTAAGTTTTGTAAGGCAACAATTACGTTGTCGTTTTTATGTAGTTTCAGAACAGTATGCATAGCCATGTACCCCAAAAATATTATAGGTTGAATAATTATTTTAGCAAATGTAGTTGCAATTTATTTTTTGTTCCAGAATTGACAAGTAATTTTGAAGGGGAAAAGTGCTGTTTTTAGCCCAAATATCAAAAAAATATTAGAATTAAGTTATTTTTCACAAAAACATAAGGTTGAAAATTGTTGCATTGTTGGTGTTTTGGTTGCACATGGTTCAACAGCCTATCAACAATGATTTCTAAACCATTTGAAACAAATCTAAATAAATAATAAACATGTTTCGTCTTGACAATAAAGTGGCTATCGTAACAGGTGGTGCAAGTGGTATCGGACTTTCTATTTCTCGACTTTTTGCCCAACAAGGGGCGGCCGTACATATTTTGGAATTAAACATCAACCAAGCCGAGCGTGAAGCCGACCTCATCAATGCCAATGGCGGAGAAGCGTATTTTCATAAAGTAGATGTCTCGAAGCAGAAAGAAGTCAAGAAAGTTATTGATAAAATAGCGAAAGAAAATGCGATTGATATCTTGGTGAATAATGCAGGAATCGCCCACGTCGGAACAGTAGAATCTACTACGGAAGAAGATTTAGACCGAATTTACAATGTAAACGTGAAAGGAACTTATAATTGTCTTCATTCAGTTATTCCTTACATGAAAGACCGTGGTGGCGTAATTCTAAATGTAGCTTCGATTGCAGCAACGGTCGGTATTCCTGATAGATTTGCTTATTCGATGTCGAAAGGAGCGGTTTATACGATGACTTTGCAAGTGGCAAAAGATTATCTCAAATATAATATTCGTTGCAATAGCCTTTCGCCTGCTCGTGTGCATACGCCATTTGTGGATGGTTTCTTGAAGAAAACTTACCCTGGCAAAGAAAAGGAAATGTTTGATAAACTTTCAAAAACTCAACCAATCGGACGAATGGCAAAGCCCGAAGAAATTGGCTCACTGGCAGTGTATCTTTGCTCCGACGAGGCAGCGTTTATTACAGGCTGCGATTATTTGATTGATGGTGGTTTCGTGAAATTAAATAACTGATTTGTGGAACGAACCTGTGGTTTTTTGTTATAATTGCTGTTAATAACCTGTTAAAGAATGGTAATTATAAAGCATTTTCGCTCAAAAATCGACTAATTTGCTGTTCAAAATATCAAAAAAACATGAAAAAGACATTTTTGCTTGGCAGTTTTCTTCTCATCATCAATTTTGCGTTTGCACAAGGCATAGCGTTTGAACCTACTATTGAAGCCGCTTTTCAGAAAGCAAAGGCTTCGGGGAAGAATGTTTTTGTGGAGTGTTATTCGCCACATTGCCCCATTTGTATGAGTTTAGAGCCAACGCTCAAAAATGCCGAAGTAGGGAAATTCTACAACCAAAATTTTGTAAGTTTCAAACTCAACGTTGAAGATGCCAAACAAGTGGCTTTTTTGAACAAAAAGAATATCTTTTTACCCGGTTTTCCCTTGTTCTTCTATTTCGATAAAGACCAAAACCTGATTCATAACACCGACCCAACTAATACCCCAAAAGACTTCATCAAGCACGCTCAAACCGCTCTCGACCCTAATCAACAAACAGGTGGTTTTTGGAAGAAATTTCAAGCTGGCGATAGAGACATCAATACAATGGTTGGTTTGGCGTATTATTTACGTATTACGCAAGATACACTAAAAAATAAGGAAGTAGCTAATGCACTTTATGCGGCTTATCCGAAAGAGCAACTGGGCGATAAATTCAGTTGGGCCATCATGAAGAAGTGTATCATGGATTTGGAAAATGGTTTTTCGCAGTTTTGGTTGAATAATTTGGCTATTGGCGGAAAATATGAAGCCGAAGAAGGTCACGCAGGGCAAGAAGGAAACGCACTCGGACGATTATTACAAGTAGAGATTTTTTCGCCCAAAGCCGCTACTTATTCGTTGGCGAAAGTAAATAAATTGAAAGGTTACATGGAATTGCTTGGTGCTGGGCCTTACGTTACGGCCAATACTTGGCAAATTGAATGCCCTGCTTTGCTTCGTGAAAAAGGGCAAGAGGTAGCATTTAATTTCCTGAAAAGTTTAGTCAATGCCCAAACCCAACCACAATTATTGGTTTATTACGTTACATTCTACAACAATACTTTCCCCGATGGGAAGTTCGCAGCTGAAGTCCGACGATGGCTATCTTCTGCTCGACCACAACTCAAAACAGAGCAAGAGATAGCTAATCTTAACTACGAATCTGCTCGCTTGTACCAGAAATCGGGTGATTTAGCCAATGCAAAGAAGGATATTACTGCTGCCAAAACCAGCATCACTATCGCAAAAGCTAAAGTAACCGACCCGAATCTCAAAAAAGTGGTAGCTTCTATCGAAACAAGTATCAATAAATTGGCTGAACAATTGAAATAAAAGTCCACAGTCAACATTGATATAAAATCATCGAATTTTAAATTTTTACTATGGGGCAGAACACTGTCTATAGTTTACTTTCGACTATAAAATAATGACTCTTTTTAACGTATATCCTCTTTACGACATCGAGCCTGTAAAAGCTCAAGGTTCTTATCTTTGGGACAAGAACGGACAAGAATATCTTGACCTTTATGGTGGTCACGCCGTTATTTCGGTTGGGCATACACACCCATATTATGTACGAAAACTAACTCAACAGCTTAAAAATATCGGTTTTTACTCAAATTCTGTAAAAATTCCTTCTCAAGAAGAATTGGCTGATAAATTGGGTAAACTTTCGGGTTTGAAAGATTATTCTTTGTTTTTGGTTAATTCGGGGGCAGAAGCCAATGAAAATGCCTTGAAATTGGCGTCTTTTTATAATGGAAGAAAGAAAGTAATTGCTTTCTCGAAAGGTTTTCATGGGCGTACATCGGCAGCGGTTGCTGTAACTGATAATCCATCGATTCAAGCACCTATTAACTTTGCTGACCACGTTCAGATTCTACCATATAATGACGTTGAAGCAGTCAAAAAAGCCATTGATAACGAAACTTGTGCGGTAATCGTGGAGGGTATTCAAGGTGTGGGTGGAATCAACGTTGCGACTGATGAATTTATGAAAGCCATTCGCAAGGCTTGCGATAAAACTGGGGCAATTTTTATTCATGATTCCGTTCAATGTGGTTATGGTCGTTCGGGAAAATTCTTTACTTTCCAGCATAGTGGTGTAAAACCTGATATTATCTCAACCGCCAAAGGAATGGGAAATGGGTTTCCGATTGGTGCGATATTAATTTCGCCAAAATTCCAGGCAAAACATGGTCTATTAGGTACAACTTTCGGTGGAAATCATTTGGCTTGTACGGCCGCCAATGCTGTTTTGGATATAATGAAAAAAGAAAAATTGATTCAAAACGCAGCTACTGTTGGTGATTATTTCATGGAAAACCTCAAAGGAATGACAGGAATCAAAGAACTACGTGGACAAGGCCTAATGATAGGAATTGAGTTTGAAAAACCAGTTGGACCAATCAGAAATTCATTGTTATTCGACCATAAAATTTTCACGGGTGTTGCGGGCAATCATACGATGCGTCTATTGCCAAGTTTGGCCGTAACAACCAAAGAAGCAGATATTTTCTTAGATGCTTTGAAGAAAGTGCTGGCGAATGTGTAGTACAAAATAAGCTTTATAATGAAATCAAAGGCATAAAAATCGGTGGCTGAGCGAAGTCGAAGCCCCAATTTTTATGCCTGTATTTTTAATTAAATCTGCCCTTCTACCGCCAACAAATAAAGCGTCATGTTTTGAGCTTCATTAGCAATCCAAGCATCGTATTCTTCAATGGCTTGTAGGCGTAATTCTTCTGAGCAGTAGCCATCTGCTACCACTTGTTTTCCACGAGTTTCGGCCACGATACTCCAAATTCTGACGGCTGCAGCAAACTCATCTTCTCCTTTTGTACTTACTTCGTGTTGTGGCACGACGTTTATCAATGTTAAACCTGTCTTTTTGTAGATTTTTGTTAGATTATCGGCAATTTCGTTATCAAAACCTGCATC
This sequence comes from Cytophagaceae bacterium, assembly GCA_027488335.1. Lineage (GTDB taxonomy): Bacteria > Bacteroidota > Bacteroidia > Cytophagales > Spirosomataceae > Emticicia. Next base: position 22,521 of record JAIYBU010000178.1, on the reverse strand, counting down.
GTGTCGCCAATTGAGAAATGCTTCATAAAAATCTAACATGGATTTCGGCGGAGTGGGCGACCATTCAACTTTTAGATGATTATAGTCGTTGATTGATATTTTTCCGCCTTTTTTCAATAAACCGACCATTTTTTGCACAACTTCCGCAGGGTTATTTACCCACTGTAACGTTCGGGCTGCAATCACTAAATCAAATTTTTCAGCCGAAACATACTCATTGATATTGGCTACTTCAAAGCTTAAATTTGGGAGTTGTATATAGTTTTTTTGAGCCAGCTCAATCAAATGTTCGCTAAAATCAATGCCGACTACCTTTCCGCTGGTACGTTGAGCAATATCGGCCGTGATTCCACCTGACCCGCAACCTACATCAAACACCGACAGCTCATCTTTCAGCAGTCCGAGTAGGCTCGAATAACTATTTTCGATGTTGCGGCGGTCAAGAACTTTATTTGCCCCTTGTGGCATTTCTGCCCGTGTTTGATGGGATTGACTCATGATTTTGAAAAAAAGTTAAAATAAATTTTGCCAAAAGTACAATAAAATTGTTTGAATAAAATGAGGGCAAGTTGATGTGCTTAAATAGTTCGTTTGATGGTAAACGTTTTTTTGAATAACTTGCCAACAATATAAAAAACTAAGCCAGCATTTGCTTATTTAAGGGGCATTTTAGCGGTAGAAACATTCAACATCAACAAAAATACACTTAATACAAACAATTATTAACAATGATATTAAGCGAAATTCTTTATAAAATTTCTCTCCAAGTGGTTTCGGGAAAGACAGATATTGAAATAACTAAGATAGTATTCGACTCTCGTCAGGTAGAAAAAGATAGCCTCTTTGTGGCTATCGGTGGTACGCAAGTAGATGGGCATCAGTTTATCAACAAAGCTGTTGAAATGGGTGCTTCGGCAATTTTGTGCGAACATTTACCAGAATCTTTAAACGAAGAAATTACTTATATTCAAGTCGAAAATTCGGCTCGTGCAATGGGTTTTGCAGCAGCAAATTTTTATCAACATCCCTCTAAAAAACTCAAATTAGTAGGTGTAACTGGCACAAACGGCAAAACTTCGATAGCTACGTTACTTTTTAGGCTTTTCCGCCGATTAGGATATCGTTGTGGCTTGCTTTCCACGGTGCAAAATCAGATAGATGATGATATAATTCCTTCGACACACACCACACCCGATTCGGTAAAAATCAATGAATTATTGGCCGATATGCACCAAAAAGGCGTTAGCTACTGTTTTATGGAAGTTAGCTCTCACTCGGTAGTGCAAGAACGTATTGCGGGGCTACATTTTGTAGGTGGAATATTCAGTAATATCACACACGACCACCTTGATTTTCATGGAACATTCGATAATTATCTAAAAGCTAAAAAAGGCTTCTTTGACCAACTTCCAGCAACCGCTTTTGCGTTAGTAAATACTGATGACAAAAATGGGAAGGTAATGATTCAAAATACCGCAGCACGAAAAGAGACATATTCACTCAAAAATATTGGTACGTTCAAAGGAAAAGTACTGGCTTGTGGTTTGTTTGGACTACAAATGGAGATTAACAACAAAGAGGTTTGGTTTAAACTCATTGGCTCTTTCAATGCTTATAACTTGTTAGGGGTTTATGGGGCAGCCGTTTTATTAGGTGAAGATGCTGATGAAGTTTTAGTACAATTGTCTGATATTCGCCCACCAGCAGGACGTTTTGAGCAAGTAGTTTCAAAAAATAATATTGTCGGAATCGTTGATTATGCCCACACGCCCGATGCCTTGAAAAATGTATTGGAAACCATCGTAGATTTAAGAGAAGGAAATCAAACGGGCGGCGTTCCGCAAATCATTACAGTTGTAGGTTGTGGCGGAAATCGAGATGCAACTAAACGTCCGATTATGGCTGAAATTGCCTGTAAACTAAGCGATAAAGTTATTCTGACATCGGATAATCCAAGAAACGAAGACCCAATGGATATTTTGCAGCAAATGCAAAAAGGCGTTCCTTCACTTCATTTCAAAAAAACTCAAATCATCGAAGACCGTCATGAAGCAATTTTGGCGGCCGTAAAACTGGCAAAACCAGAAGATATTATTTTGGTAGCAGGAAAAGGCCACGAAACCTACCAAGAAGTCAAAGGCATAAAGCATCATTTCGATGATAAGGAAGTTTTGAAAGAGGCTTTTGGAGAGTAATACTTGTAGGACAGATTTGTAATCTGTCATCGAGCGAGATGAAAAATGTGGGGTACATTCAAGGTGTCCCACATTTCAACCCCTTTAATTTTTAGCTAAGAATAATATTTTTTCATCAATAACTATTAAATTTTAATGGAAGCAGAGAATAAGAGAATCCCTCTCAATGATTTACACGAAAAACTGGGCGGAAAAATGGTGCCTTTTGGTGGCTTTATGATGCCCGTTCGTTACTCGTCTGATAATGAAGAACACAACTGTGTGCGTAATGGTGTAGGTGTTTTTGATGTGTCGCACATGGGCGAGTTTGTGGTGAGAGGTGAACGTGCAACGGAGTTTTTGCAATACATAGTTTCAAACGATGTTTTGGCACTTTTTGATGGAAAAGTACAGTACGCCTATTTCCCAAATAACGAAGGTGGTGTGGTAGATGATTTATTGGTTTATCGTTGGAACGAAAACGAATATTATTTAGTAGTAAACGCCTCAAATATCGAAAAAGACTGGAATTGGGTCAATCAAAACAACAACTTTGGTGTAGAACTCGAAAATATTTCTGATAAGCTTTGTTTGTTTGCTGTGCAAGGTCCGAAAGCTTTAGCTACAATTCAGAAACTCACCGATATTGATGTATCGGCAATGGATTATTACACTTTCAAGGCTGGTTCAGTAGCGGGTATTGATGATGTAATTGTTTCGGCAACAGGCTACACTGGTGCGGGTGGATTTGAGATTTATGTTTGGAATAAAGATGCCGAAAAAATGTGGAATGCGATTTTTGAAGCAGGAGCAGAGTTTGATATTAAGCCAATTGGTTTAGGTGCAAGAGATACACTTCGTATGGAAATGGGTTATTGTTTATACGGTCACGAACTAAACGATACCGATTCGCCATTAGAAGCAGGTTTGGGTTGGGTGACGAAGTTTACTAAAAACTTCATCAACTCTGAAAACCTAAAGGCTCAAAAAGAAGCAGGTTTACAACGTAAATTGGTAGGTATCGAAATGATTGACCGTGGGATTCCTCGCAGTCATTACGAAATCTGTGATGCCGAAGGTAATAAACTTGGGGAAGTTACGTCGGGAACGCAATCGCCGACTTTACAAAAAGGAATTGCGATGGGCCATGTGCCAACGGTATTCGCTAAAGTAGGAACAGAAGTGTATATCAAAGTAAGAGATAAACTACTAAAAGGCGTAGTTACGAAATTGCCTTTTGTGAAAGCAGGGGTATAAGCATTCAGCAGAAATTGACTTAAAGAAATCTTATTTTTGACGGTTATTTGTGAAAAACTTTTTAAATTTAATAAAATTTAGAAGAAAATGGTTGTAACAAAATCACCACAGATAGTTAGAAAATCAGCTCCAAAAGTGCCTGACTACTTAATACATGAAGTAATGGATGGAAAACCTGTCTATTATAAAGGGTATAAAGAAGTATTAAATGGAACAAAAACTTTTGCTGAAATTATGGGTTCAAGTACGCTTCAATCACTTATTATTACGCATTTAATCATTTTACTTGGAAAAAAGGTAGATGAAGAAAAGTACACCCTTCTATCAAGTGAAACAGGAATTCATCTGAATAAATACAATAATTTAGCAGGAGATATTCTTGTTTTTGAAAATAATGTGTTACCCATTGAAGCGATTGACGAACATTACGCAACCGTTCCATCCAAAGTGGCCATCGAAGTGGATATTAACATCGAAGCACCTGGTTTAGAAATTGATAGTTATATTTTCAATAAAACGCAAAAACTATTGAATTTTGGTGTAGAAAAAGTAATCTGGATTACAACTAAATCAAAAAAAGTAACAGTAGCTACCAGAAACGAAGATTGGCAAGTAAAAGACTGGAATAAAGATATTGAGGTTTTCGACGGAATAATCTTTAATATCGGCGAATATTTACGTAAAAAAGGCTCACCTTTTGCATAGGAATAAGGGTGAAAAACTACTTATATCTGCCCTTCCTAAAATCAAGGAAGGGCTTTTTTATGAGTGAAATTTTAGAAGAAAAAGAATAGCAAACTGAAACTTTCTCTTACTCAGCGTTTTGTCACGCTGAATGCATCCAATGCCACCGTTGCTATTTTCGAGTACAGATTCTTACAAAATTAGTTTATATTGTTTTTTATCTCGAATTCGCAACAGTTTTGTATATTTATGGGTTTGAAATTCCATCAAATATCATTTCTCATTAGTAAACTCAATCTCTATTTATTATGCAAAATAAAATTTTATTTTGGGTATTTCTTATTATAAGCAGTCCGATTCTTGCTCAAAATCTTCCACCTGCTCTTAACCAAATCAAAGAATCAGATTTAAAAAGCGACTTAGAGGCACTGGCTGGAGTAAATTTTAAAGGTCGTTCCGCAGGAACACTCGACGAACTAAAAGCTGCCATGTGGCTGGGCGAAAAGTACCTAGCCATTGGCCTGAAACCAGCGGGCGATGATGGTACGTACTTTCAGTTTTTTACGCTGTGGAGAAATCAAATTTCTGAGCAAACAAGTATCGAACTAAACAACAAAAAACTGACGCTCTGGCAAGATGTTTCTATTGCTCAAATGGCCAATACAACTTTAAACGGAGTAATTACCTATTTAGGAAATGCCACAGAAATAGATACTAATTCTCTGAATGTCAAAGGGAAAATTATAGCCCTCGAAGCCAATCCAAAAGGTATAAGCCTCAATGTTTCGCTCCCTACTTGGCGTTACAGCCGATATATTTATACCAAATACGGTGCAGCTTTGGTCAGAAGAGGAGCAGCCGCCATCATTTTTATTGCTGATGATACCGCCGAAAACGCATGGAAAGATGCCAATGAAAATTTTAAAAGAGGTAATTATGACATTGATGGTGGAGCAAATGTAAATTTAACTACAACTGTGCCTGTTTTATGGTTGCACAAAGGTTCGAAGAAAGATTTGGAAGGTAACTCGGCAACTTTGAAAGCTAATATTGTGGTGTCGAAATACGCTTATCCTTCGGTAAATATTATTGGTAAAATAGAAGGAACGGACGCTAATTTAAAATCGGAATACTTGCTTTATAGCGGCCATACCGATGCTCATGGAGTGCGTAATGAAATCAAAGGAGATTCGATATGCTATGGTGCTGATGACAATGGTAGCGTAAATGTAGCTATGCTCAGCAATGCAAGAGCATTTGTAAAAAATCCAGCCAAACGTTCTGTATTATTTGTCATTCACGGAGCTGAAGAAAGAGGACTTCTTGGCTCAAGGTATTATTCTGCTCATCCAACGGTGCCGATTGGCAATATCGTAGCTGTGTTAAATGGTGATATGATTGGAAGAAACCATATTGATAGTGCGACGGTTCTTGGAGCTCTTCCGCCACATAGAAATTCGGAAGAATTAATAAATATGACTTTAGAAGCTAATAAAGAAGGCCCTAATTTTAAATTAGATTATACTTGGGACGACGTAAAGCATATTGAAGGCTGGTATTTCAGAAGTGACCACTTACCTTATGCACGTTTGGGTATTCCTTCACTCATGTACACAACTCTTTTGCATCCCGATTATCATACCCCGCAGGATAATGTGGAGAATATTAACTTCCCTAAACTAAAGAAAATGGCCGACTGGATGTACCGAACTGGCTGGAAGGTAGCCAACGCCCCCAAACGACCAGCTACTGATAAGAATTTTAAATTAGAAAGGTAGATAAATTGCTTTATAAGAGTGAATGACAAAATATCTATCATTCACTCTTTGCTTTCATTGAAAATTAACTCACCGTTCCACCATTCCACACTTGTTTATTGGGTTGTAGAAGAGCCAAACTTCCGTCACGGTCTTCAGCCATTAGAATCATTCCGTTTGATTCGATACCCATCATTTTACGTGGAGCCAAGTTTGCAATAAACGTAACTTGCTTTCCAATCATGTCTTCTGGAGAATAATATTTCGCAATACCACTTAAAATAACACGTTTACCGAATCCGTCGTCAATTAAGAACTTCAAAAGCTTATCACTCTTAGGTAATTTCTCAGCTTCCAAGATTGTACCGATACGAATATCCAATTTGGCAAAATCATCGAACTGAATATTCTCTTTCAAAGCTGGTACTTTTGCGTTTTCTAATTCATTCATTCGCTTCGATTCTTGTAATTTTTTTACTTGTTTTTCAATCGCATCATCTTCGATTTTCTCAAATAATAGACTCGATTCGCCGATTACAGTGCCAACTGGCAATAAATCTGCTCCGCCCGTTTCGGCCCAAGTTGTTTCGTTTAAACCTAATTGGCTTCTTAATTTCTCGGCCGTAAATGGCAAAAATGGCTCTGATAAAATTGCTAAATTAGCGGCAAGTTGCAAAGCAATGTTCATTATGGTTTCCACACGAGCGGGATTTTCCTTGATAACCTTCCACGGCTCGGTTTCGGCCAAATATTTATTACCCAAACGTGCCAAATCCATCATGTTGGCCAAACCTTCACGGAAACGATAATTTTCTATCGAATCACCGATTTTCTTCGGAAAATCGGCCAAGGTTGCAATCGTTTCTTTGTCGTAATCGGTCAACTCGCCTTGTGCTGGTACTTTTCCACCGTAAAACTTATGCGTAAGCACCACCGCACGATTTACGAAGTTTCCGTAAATGGCAACTAATTCGCTATTGTTTTTGGTTTGGAAGTCTTTCCATGTAAAGTCATTATCTTTCGACTCTGGCATATTGGCCGAAAGTGCATAACGCAATACATCTTGTTTATTCGGCAATTCTTCCAAATATTCGTGCAACCAAACCGCCCAGTTTCTTGAAGTTGAAATTTTATCACCTTCCAAATTCATGAACTCTTGTGCAGGCACGTTATCGGGTAAAATATAGCTTCCTTCGGCCATCAACATCGCAGGAAAAATAATACAGTGGAAAACAATATTATCCTTACCGATGAAGTGAACCAACTTCGTGTTTCCATTTTTCCAATAATCTTCCCAGTTTTTGCCATTTTGGGCAGCCCATTCTTGTGTAAACGTGATGTAGCCAATCGGTGCATCGAACCAAACGTATAAAACCTTTCCTTCGGTGTCTGGCAATGGCACGCTGATTCCCCAATCTAAATCACGAGTCATGGCACGAGGTCTGAGACCATCTTTTAACCAAGATTGACACTGACCAAATACGTTGGTTTTCCATTCTTTGTGGCTGTTTACGTATTTCTCGATGTCGGGCTGCATACGGTCGAGCGGCAAATACCAGTTTTTGGTACTTTTCATCACTGGTTTTGAGCCGGAAAGTGTTGAACGAGGGTTTTTCAACTCAGTCGGCGAGAGTGTCGAACCACATTTTTCGCATTGGTCGCCATACGCATTGGGGTTGGCACACGTCGGGCATTCACCCACGATGTATCTATCCGCCAAAAACTGTTGAGCTACTTCATCGAAATATTGTTCGCTGGTTTCTTCATCGAAATAGCCTTTCTCATACAAAGTCGTAAAGATTTCTTGCGAAACTTTGTGATGCGTTTGGTTTGAAGTACGAGAATAAATATCGAACGAAATACCAAAATCGGCAAAAGATTTTTTGATTTGTTCGTAGTAAAAATCAACGACTTGTTGAGGTGTTTTGCCTTCTTTGCGAGCCTTTACTGTAATCGGCACGCCGTGTTCGTCAGTGCCACTAATAAAGGCTACATCAGCCCCTTTTGAGCGGAGATAACGCACATAAATATCGGCAGGGATATAGCAGCCCGCCAAGTGTCCGATATGAATAGGGCCATTGGCATAAATCAAAGCAGCCGTAACGGTATATTTTTGCGGAGTTTCGGTCATATCTTCTTTAGTATTCAAAAATTATTGTGCAAAGTTACGGTATTGCTACATAGAAACGAAAAACCCCTCAAAAGTTTTTGATTTTGAGGGGTTGAATATGTCGATAGCTAAATAATATTTTAGAAAACATATTTCGTAGAAAGGAAGTGCGAACTATGCTCTTCGACAATCTCATTGAAAATTTTCTTATTGGCATCGGTATCTTTCGTAGCAACTACCGTTCGGATTGAGAAAGCTCTGAGAGCATCTTCTACCGAAAGCGTTCCTTCGGCCGAATCCTTTCTGCCTGTAAACGGAAAAGTATCTGGCCCACGTTGGCACTGAGCATTGATATTTACACGGCTAACTTGATTCACAAGTGGGTCAATCAAATGAGCAATTTGGTCAGGATTTGAGCCAAAAATACTTACTTGCTGTCCGTGCGACGAATCAATGATATATTGAATAGGCTCTTCAACATCATCAAAAGGCACAACTGGTACGAGCGGCCCGAATTGTTCTTCGCTGTAAACTTTCATTTTACTATTGACTGGGTAAAGCACCGCAGGATATACAAATGAGTTTACTGTCCTTCCGCCACCTTCGTTCACAACTTCCGCACCGTTGGCTTGGGCATCGGCAATGCACTCTGCCAAATAGGTTGGTTTGTTTGGTTCGGGTAGTGGCGTTAAGTTTACACCAGCTTCCCACGGCATTCCGAACTTCAATTTTTCAAGTTCTTCCGTAAATCTATTCAAGAATTTCTTTGCAATTGAGCGATGCACCCAAATGATTTTGATGGCCGTACAACGTTGACCATTAAATGAAAGCGACCCCAAAATACATTCTTTTACTGCTAATTCTACATCGGCATTTTTCAGAATGATACCAGCATTTTTGGCATCAAGACCCAAAACAGCTCTCAAACGATTGAGTTTTGGGTGCATTTTTTTCAAATCATTTGCCACTTTGCTCGACCCAATGAGCGTAAGTACATTGATTTTGCCAGTTTGCATCAACGGCGGAACTACGTTTGCTCCACGTCCGTAAATCGTATTGACAACGCCTTTCGGGAAACATTCTTGGAAAGCCTTCAACAATGGATAATGCAAAAGTGTACCGTGTTTTGGTGGCTTAAACAAAATCGTATTTCCCATAATGATAGCAGGAATCAACGTACAAAAAGTTTCATTCAACGGATAATTGAATGGCCCCATACAAAGTACCACACCCAAAGGCGAACGTCTGATTTGTCCGATAATTCCTTGTTCGATTTTGAAACGAGAAGAATTACGGTCAATATCTTTCAAACAATCAATGGTATCATAAATGTATTCAATCGTTCGGTCGAATTCTTTGATTGAATCGGCCAATGATTTGCCAATTTCATACATTAATAAATTTACGATTTCAGCCTTTTTCTCAAGCATTTTTTTGAGGAAATTCTCCATGCAAGCAATACGCTCAACCAAGCTCATTGTTGGCCATTCGCCACGACCATTATCGTATGCTTTTAAAGCGGCATTTAGAGCTTCCATTGCTTCTGCTTCGTCGGTAATCGGATAACTCCCTATAAGCAAACTTTCAAATTTATCGCCGTTTTTTACATAAATCGGCGAATAAACATCCTGCGTAGCACCCGACCACTGACGCATTTCACCACCTACCAAATATTCTTTTTGGTGAAGTGGTTGAATCTGAAATTGTTCGGGAATTTGACCAACTTCGGGGAAGATAGCCGTAATTTTGTCTGGTAGATTTGTCATGTTTTTATTTAAAATCAAGCTGTTTTGTTGTAAAAGACAAACGAAATTACACCCCTCAAAAGCAAAACCAAATAGAATTTGGTTTTTTTGAAATATTCAGCAGAAAACTACAATTTAATGTCAAACAAGTGCCAAAATCAAAAATCTATTTGGTTCGATAGATTTTTATTCAGATTTTTGAATAACTAAAAACTTTCATCTAAACTTACTTGTCAATTGCTTTATTATATCTTACGTCCTTTTGTTACGTTTCTGCTGAAATTTTTTATCAAACAAAGTAAAATTACGGGTATCGAAAATATCCCAAAATCTGGGGCGGTTATGTTGGCCAGTACGCACGCTAATTCGTTTTTTGATGCGGTTTTATTATGCTGCACGCTCGACCACCGACGTATTTGGTCGTTGGCTCGGGGAGATGTTTTCAAGAAAAGTTTAGCAAAAAAAGCCCTTTCGAGCCTTTTTATGATGCCTGTGCATCGCCTTTCGGAAGGAAAAGAGCATTTGGGAGATAACGACGAGACATTTAAGAAATGTATCGAACTCTTCAAGCAAGGCGAAATGGTACTGATTTTTTCGGAGGGACTCTGCACCAATCAAACTAAACTTTTGCCACTTAAAAAAGGAACGGGGCGTTTGGCTCAGAAAGCTTGGAGCGATGAAATTCCGTTGACAGTAATTCCAGTGGCTATTACTTATAATACTTTTACAACTTATGGAAAAGTAATAAACTTAAGTTTTGGTGAAGCAATCCAAAAGTCAGATTTACCGAATCCTGCCGAAGATGGTGTATTTTTGCGAAGATTCAACGAGGTTTTGACCGAAAAACTCAACCAGATTTTAAGCTGGAATTTCCCGAAACTATCGCCCGCACAAACGCCATTTTTCACGCTTGGATATATCACGCATTTTCCTGCCATTTGGTTGGCCACTTTTATATCAAAAAAACTCACGAGAGGCATCGTCTTTTTCGATTCCATCACGATTGGCCTAATGATTGTACTGATGCCTTTGTATTGGTTGATTCTATTTTTTGTGGTGCGAACATCCTGTTCGCTGTTATGATGTTTTCTGAATGAATATCATAGCGAACAGAATGCCGCCGTCGCTCGGTTCGCACCAAATTATGTAACTTTTGCTAAAAAATGAGGTCTGAAATCCTACACCTAAATACTGCTGATTATGATAGATGATGCTTTTGTCAAACACTTAAAAAATGTCTTATTCATTGACATTGAAACGGTTTCGCAAGTGCCTGATTTTGAGCTGCTTAATGAGCGATTGCAGAAACTTTGGCTTAAAAAAGCAGCTTATCTGAATAACGAAGAAAACCTATCAGATGGAGATTTTTATCTGAAAAAAGCAGGGATTTATGCTGAATTTGGTAAGGTTTTGTGCGTTGGAATAGGAGGAATAATATTTGATGAAGAAAATAAACCTTCGCTTCGAGTAAAAATGATTGGTGGCGACGACGAGCGAGAGGTTTTACAATCCTTCAAGAAGATTGTTGAAAAACACAAAGCCGCTAATAACTTGATGCTTTGTGCTCATAATGGCAAAGAATTTGATTTTGCTTATTTGTGTCGACGAATGTTGGTAAATGGAATCGGTTTGCCGAGGGTTTTGCAATTATCAGGTAAAAAGCCGTGGGAAATAAACCATTTGGATACGCTCGACCTTTGGAAATTTGGTGATTATAAGCACTTTACGGGACTGGATTTACTTGCGGCAATTTTTGATATTCCGAGTAGCAAGAGCGAAATCAGTGGCGACCAAGTGAATCATGTTTATCATGTAGAAAAAGATAGAGCAAAAATCGAACGATATTGTGCGGCTGATGTTGTAGTTTTAACGCAGCTATATATGAAAATGAATAATTGTGCGTTAATAGAAGAAGAAAATATTGAAGTACTTTTGTGAGATAGTCCACAGTCGATGCACGACGGTCAACAGAAATCACAAGTCATTATTTATCAGTAGATTAAGCTAAAGTTTCAATTAATTTATATTCAAAAAATGAAAAAAATACTCTTTTTGTTATTTGTCGCTTCATCATTTGCGGCATCGGCTCAGATTCTAAAACCAGCCAAATGGGCATTTACACCTTCAAAAACATCAGCTAAAATTGGCGAAACAATAGACTTGGTTTTCACAGCTAAAATCGACGATAATTGGTACATGTATTCATCTCAACTAAAAGTAGAGGGCCCATTGCCAACTTCTGTAAATTTTACCAAAACTGATGGCTACCAAGTTGTAGGAAAACTCACACCTGTGAAGCCCAAAGAAAAATTTGATGAGATTTGGGGCGGAAAAGTGCAGTATTTCGAGCATGAAGCCAAGTTTATTCAGAAAGTGAAAATCACGAAGGCCAATCCAATCATCGAAGGAAAAATCGAGTGCCAAACTTGCACTACGAAAGATGGTAAGTGCGTACCAAACAAAGATAAATTTAAGTTTGATGTGAAGACTATTTGATGTTGGTGATTAGTAAACTGGAAAATTGGTTATTAGTGAACTGCGGAGCTATCGTTCGATTACTATTACTGATATAAAAAAATCCTCGCCGAGACGAGGATTTTTTTATACGTTCAAAACCAGTAACTAATAACCATTTGTCCAGTAACCAGTTCCCCAATAACCAGTCACCAAACTTACTTTGCTCTAAAGAATACCGTAATAGCAACGCCCTCGAAGCCAAAATGCTCACGGAGTTTGTTTTGTAAGAAACGAGAATATGATTCCTGCACGTATTGAGGTAAATTACAGAAGAAAATAAACGTTGGCGAAGGCGTAGGCACTTGGACACAATATTTGATTTTGATTTGCTTACCTTTCAACATTGGTGGTGGCGTACGCTCGATAATCGGTAACATTACTTCATTGAGTCTTGAAGTCGTAATTTTCTGAGTTTTATTTTCATAAACCTCCATTACTTTTTCAATCACTTGAAAAATACGCTGTTTTTCGACCACCGAAGCAAAAATTACGGGCATATAGTTCATCGGAGCCAATCTATCCAAAATTGCTTTCTTCATCGTATCGGCCGTTTTTGAATCTTTTTCTACCAAATCCCACTTATTCACCATCAAAACAATGGCTTTTTTAGCGTTGTGAGCATGACCGATGATACTAATATCTTGCATTTCTAAGCCTACCGAAGCATCAATCAAAACCAAACAAACATCTGAGTTTTCGAGAGCTTTTACTGAGCGGAGTGTCGAATAAAACTCAATATTTTCCTGCACTTTGGCTTTTTTACGAATACCAGCCGTATCGGTTAAGATAAAATCTTTTCCGAAGAGTTTATAGTGTGTATCAATGGCGTCACGGGTTGTGCCAGCCATGCTGTTTACGATACTTCTGTCCTTTCCTGTTAGGGCATTCAAGAAAGATGATTTCCCTACATTTGGGCGACCCAAAATCGCAATTCTCGGAATACCTGCATTTGGGTCTTCAATACCATCGTCTTCAAAATTTGCCACAACAGCATCGAGTAATTCCCCCGTTCCGCTACCATCAGCAGCCGAAATCGGAAAAACCTCATCGCCCAAGCCCATTTCATAAAACTCGGCGGCGGTTTGATGACGCTCGAATGTTTCGGCTTTATTGGCTACAACAAATACAGGTTTTTTAGAACGACGCAGTACATTAGCGAAGTCATTATCTAAATCGGTCAAACCAGTCATGGTATCAACCACAAACAAAATAACGGTCGATTCTTCGATGGCTATCTCGACTTGCTCACGAATAGCTGCCTCGAAAGTATCTTCAGAACCAACCACGTAGCCGCCAGTATCAATAACGGTGAAAAATTTTTCAGTCCAAACCGCTTGTCCGTAATGACGGTCACGGGTTACGCCAGGCATATCATCGGTGATGGCCACACGGCTCTCGATGAGGCGATTAAAAAGGGTAGATTTGCCGACATTCGGTCGGCCTACGATTGCAACAATATTTGCCATAAAAATCAGTAAACGGTTATCGTTTTTGAAACAATAAACAGTGATTCTCTTGCGAGAACTGTGAAAAATTGTCGATGTTTTTGTCCACAATCGACGTTAAAAAAAGATTATACCCCACAACGGGGGTGCAAAGGTACAAAAAAATATGTAGAAAACTATTGATTATCAGTGAGATAGCTTGTTTAGTTGTTTTAGACTCGCAATTTTTACTCGTTTTTTACTACAGAGGCACAGATTTCAAGATTTTCACAGAGATTATTTTTGTTTTTCTCCGTGTAAATTTGTGAAATCGCAGCGGCGAACCGTCCGTGCCTCTGTGGTATAATTCCTCCAAAATGGACATTCACGATTTAAAACAAACCTTGAATATCTTGCCACGAAATCAGACCAATCGCCACAACGGCCAACAAAAGTCCGATTTTATTGAGTGTCGTGAGTTTTTCTTTGAAGAAAATAAAAGCCACCAAAGCCGAAACCAAAATAACACCAATATTATAAAGCGGATAAACAAAAGCACCGCTGTTTCCGTAGGCGGTAAGTGCCAAAATCAAGAAATAAAACGACAAGAAATTCGGAACACCAAGCGTAATGCTGGCTAAAATATTCTTCAATTCAATCTTTTCTTGTCCACGAATGACTCGAATGACCAAAACCACTAACCCTGCAATAATTGCCCCCAAAACCATCACCAAAGTTACAGGAACAGTTCTGTCGGCCGATTTAATGAAGTTGATATTCAAGTAGTTAATGGAAGTATTCGTAACGCCATACATCAAAAAAACTGCCACAGGTAAAAGGAAATCGAGGCCTTTGCCCGAAACTTTTTCATGGCTTTTTTTGAATGTACTGAGTGCAACCGCCCCTAATGCTAAAGCCAAACCTAAATAGTTTAATCCATCAAAAGCACGCCCTTGTGTTTTGAAAATCAATAAACTACAAAGCACTGGAATTACCAACGAAATATTATTGGCCAACGAGGTGGCCGTCATGCCCATTCGTTGGGTAGAAAATCCTGATAATAAGAATGTTATGATAAAACCAACGCCCAAAATAAGAGCATAAAATGTCCAGTTTTCTGAAAAATTGAGTTCAAAACTTTGTCCTTCGGGCATCAAAGCCAGCCCAGTTAGAAAGCAAATGGGGTAATTAAACGCAATTGCCTGAAAAGTGCTGATGCCAAATTTCGGGTACAAACGAAAGTTAGTTAGTAACAGAACCGAGAAAATAATGCTTAGAAGAAGATAGAACATGGCTTTTTCAAATATTGATAATTTTCATATTTAACTTTTTGTTACCACGGAGACACGAATTACATAGATTGACACGAATTTTTCCATGAAACTCTGTGTAATCGCAGCGGCGAACCGTCCATGTCTCCGTGATAAAGAAATATCACTCGTACCCAAATCTTTCCAATTTTTGGCGTTTATTTCGCCAATCGGGCTCAACTCTGATGTACTGCTCCAAGAAAATTTTCTTACCAAAGAAATTCTCCATTTCTTGACGAGCCTCAATACCCACTTTCTTGATACGTTCGCCTTTATGCCCCAACAGAATCGCACGCTGAGTCGTTCGTTCCACATAAATTTCGGCACTTACCACAATCATATCCTCTTTTTCTTTGAAACTGTTAATTACTACTTCGCAGCTATACGGCACTTCTTTCGTATAATTCGTAAAGATTTTCTCACGGATAATTTCGGCCGCAAAAAAGCGTTCGGGCTTATCGGTGAGTTCATCTTTTGGAAAATAGGGGTGATGAACGGGCAAAAATCCAATGATTTTTGAAAACAAACCATCTACATTTTGTTGGTGTAATGCCGAAATCGGAATCACTTCAATGGCCTTGAAGTTTTCTTTCCAGTAACTTACTTTTTCTTCAATTTGCTCTGGCGTTGCCAAATCTATTTTGTTGATAATCAATAAAATAGGTGTTTCGGTATGCTGGAGTTTGGTGATAACATCATCTTCGTCGTGCTTTTCGAAAATATCCGTTACAAACAAAATCACGTCGGCATCTTCGAGCGAACCATGCACAAAGTGCATCATTGATTTGTGTAACTCGTATATCGGCTTGATGATACCAGGCGTGTCGGAGTACACCAACTGGAAATCAGTACCTTCATGCACTCCATTCACAATACCCATGATACGGTGGCGAGTAGTTTGTGCTTTAGAGGTAATGATTGAAAGTCGCTCACCCACGAGAATATTCATCAACGTCGATTTACCGACGTTTGGTTTTCCTACGATACTAATAAAGCCCGCTTTGTGGTCGGGAGAAATGTTTTCTTCTTGCATTTGAATTGGTCACGACAAAAAATAATCGTGTTTTTTTATTTTTTTGCAAAGATAGTTTTTTATTGTGAAAAATTCTCGTACCTTTGCAGTCCGATATACGGAACAACATCGCGGGATGGAGCAGTTGGCAGCTCGTTGGGCTCATAACCCAAAGGTCACAGGTTCGAGTCCTGTTCCCGCTACGAAATAAAGCCCTAATTTACTTGTGAAAGTGGTTAGGGTTTTTTGTTGTTAATAATTATATTTGCTTTAAAAGTGTTAATCGGGCAAATAAATTGATATTACACAATTTCTAAACATTTATCACAATGGCAAGACCAATCAAAGAAACTCCGATTTTGTACGGTGCCGATGCTACTCGTTTTTTAGATGAAATGAAAAAAAACGAATCTAAGAAACCCGATTTGAAAGAAAGGGAACGTATTAGAAACAACGCTTCAAAATTTAAGTTTGCAAATTAGTATGGAAATAAAACGTTTGACTGATAGCCACATTCCGAAGCCTTTCGATTGTGGTGATGCTGATTTAAACGATTTTTGACTTAATGATGCCTTTAACTACCAAAAACAACTTTTGGCAAATACCTATTTTGTAGAAGATAACGACCGCACTATTTTGTTTTTTAGCCTGCTCCACGATAAAGTTTCCATAATTGACACTGTTAGTAAAAATTGGTGGCGAAAAAATATTAGAGATACACTTCCCGAAGGGAAAAGGTTTAGTAGCTACCCTGCCGTAAAAATTGGACGTTTAGGAACAGATATTTCTGTACAAGGCAAAGGCTTGGGTAGTTATATTATCGACTTTATCAAAGACCTTTATTTAAGCGATAAAAATTTGGCAGGTTGCCGATATATTACTCTTGATGCCTATAGACAATCCATAAAATTTTACCAAAAGAACGGTTTTCAATTTCTCACATCCGCTGATGAAAACGAGGATACTCGATTGATGTATTTTGATTTAGCTAATATCTAATCACTACTGCAAAAGCTTTTCTACAGCATAATCATCTATTCGCTTGTTTATTGTCGAAATATTTAAACCTATTGCAATGAGCATTTTTTTCTCAAGTCGATATGGTTCTAAATATCTTTTTTCAAAAATTTGCTCTAATGCTTCTTTTGCTGTTTTATTGATTTTTAGTTCGATACAATAGATATGTTTAGGTCTGAAAATTATTATATCTGACCGCCCAATGTTATTATGTTTTTGGTCTATAAATTCTTCTATAGAAATGTTGTTCTGTAAGATTACGTTCAATATGGCATTATAGAAGCCTTCACTATCCCCCTTCAGATGGTCATAGGGTATATTAGCAATATTAGTATTGAAAACCTTAATAATTTCTTCAATATTTTCATTATCAAGTGCGTTTCTGAGGGCTGTACTTTTTCCTTCTAAATCACCATTTTGATTATCTATTAACTCGTTTAAGGTCTGTATTTTGTACCAACACAGAAATCTGAGACGTATTGCCCGTTCCAAAGATTGCATTCCTCTGTCTAAAAAAGTATCAGGATAATTAGGGTCTATTGGAATTTTGTGTTTGTATCTTACTGCATCATGAATATTTTCAGCAAGTTGTGCAATGTTTGATAAATCATAAAATCTAACTATATTCTTATCAGAGTCGTATTGGTCTATTTCCTTATTCCTTTGTTGAATTAACGCTTGCTTTCTCTCGGAAATGGAGTATTTTTTTAAAATAGTATCTTCCCAATATTTTAGAAAATATTGAAACGACTCATCATAAGTTTCTTGTTCAATTCTTTTAATCAAGGCATAAAACTCCTCTTTTGTATAGTTAGATTCTAATAAAAAAGTATTATCAGTCCATTCTTTGAAAATCTTTGCTTTGTCTACATTGATTTTGCATCTGTATTTTATTGGATTACCTTCAATAATTTCAAATTTAATCACATTGATACTCTGTAAAAAGTAAAGATGTTGTCCTACATTCAACTCATTCCAATTACTAATCATGGGTATTCTCAGCTTAAAATCAATAGCAGAAATAGGAATATTAGAATTCTGTTGTATTACGTCTATAATCGACATATATTCTTTGAAATGGAATTGAGAATGTACAATATCATTCATTTCCATAGAAAAAATGTTCTCATTATTCATATTGTTTCATTCGTTTTTGACAAAAATTCTAATAAGTTTTAATTTGTAGAAGGATAAATAGATTCTGTTGCAGCAGTTTTAAGCTCAAACAACGTATAATCATAATTTAGTATTCTAAAAGTTCTGTTATATTTTCATAGCAAATCTACTTTTTCTTCCCCAATTTTGGGGTAAAAAATACCGATTATATGTTTGATGCGTTGCAGAGCGAATTTGAAGGCGAACTTTACTTCAAAAATACCACTACCGACAAAGCCCTAAAGAAAGTCTATTCGACCGATGCCTCGGTTTATCAAGAAGAACCCTTGGCGGTGGCCATTCCCAAGACTGTAAATGATATAAAAAAACTCATCAAATTTGCTGATAATGAGCATGTTACACTTATTCCACGTGCTGCGGGTACATCTCTGGCTGGGCAGGTGGTTGGAAAAGGACTGGTGGTTGATATTTCAAAAAACTTCATCAATATCCTCGAAGTAAATCAAGCCGAAAAATGGGTACGAGTGCAGCCTGGTGTCATTCGTGACGACCTCAACGCTTATCTGAAACCCTACGGCCTAATGTTTGGCCCAGAAACCTCGACATCGAGCCGAGCCATGATTGGTGGCATGATTGGCAATAATTCGTGCGGACTTCACTCAATTATTTGGGGAGCCACCCGTGATAATCTTTTGGAGGTAAAGGCTTTATTATCAGATGGAAGTGAGGTAGTTTTCGGCGATTTAGACCAAAAAACTTTTCAAGAAAAATGTAACTTAGAAACCCTTGAAGGTAGAATTTATCAAAGTCTTGATAAGTTAATCAACAATTCAGAAAATCAAGCAGCCATAAAAGAGGGCTTTCCAAAAGCCAATGTAAAACGTCGAAATACAGGTTATGCTTTAGATGCCTTATTGAATGTTGAGCAACTGAATTTATCCAAACTAATTGCAGGTTCAGAAGGTACGCTTTGCTTTGTTACTGAAGCAAAACTAAAACTTTTCGACCTCCCACCGAAAGAGGTAGGCATCGTGGCCGTGCATACGCATACGCTCAATGAGTCGCTTTTGGCCAATTTGGTGGCTCTCGAACATAATTGCTCAGCTTCTGAGTTGGTCGATGATTTTATTCTGGAATTTACAAAAACCAATATTGAGCAGTCAAAAAATAGGTTTTTCATCGAAGGAGAACCTAAAGCCATTTTGATGGTTGAATTTTTCGATGAAACCAAAGAAGGTCTGCTGCAAAAAGCCGAAAACTTAATTAAGGCTCTCAAAGAAAAAAATCTTGGCTACGCTCACCCAATCTTGCTCGGTGAGGACTCCAAAAAGGCGTGGGAAGTGCGAAAAGGTGGTTTGGGCTTACTCCGCAACCTCGAAGGCGATACGCAGTGTGTAAATTTGATTGAAGACTGTGCCGTTGACCCGCAAGATTTGCCAGCCTATATCGAAGATTTAGAGGTTTTACTAAAAAAACTCAATGTGCAATACTCCATGTACGCCCACGCAGGGGCGGGCGAGCTGCACGTAGAGCCGATGGTTAATCTGAAAACCACGGAAGGTCGACAACTTTTCCGAACTATTTTGGCCGAAACGGCAGTTTTAGTAAAAAAATACGATGGCTCACTCTCGGGCGAACACGGCGATGGACGTTTGCGTGGCGAATTCATTCCGTTTATGATGGGTGAAAAAAACTACGCACTTTTCAGAGAAGTAAAGCAAATATTTGACGAAAAAGGCATTTTTAACCAAGGAAAAATCATTGATTCGCCACCAATGAACGAATTTTTGCGTTATGAAGCCGACCAACCAACACCCAAACACCAAACAATTTTTGATTTCTCGAAGCAAGAAAGTATTTTACGCTTGACCGAAAAGTGCAGTGGTTCGGGCGATTGCCGAAAAACCGAAATCACGGGCGGAACGATGTGTCCGAGCTACATGGCCACTCGCAGCGAGAAAGATACCACTCGTGCCAGAGCTAATGTTTTGAGGCAATACTACACCAATGGGCAGGCCATTACGCAGGAAAGTGTAAAAGAAGTGCTTGATTTGTGTTTATCGTGCAAAGGTTGCAAGTCAGAATGTCCATCGAGTGTAGATGTGGGTAAGATGAAAGCAGAGTTTTTGCAGAAAACGTATGACACGAAAGGAATTCCGTTCCGCTCAAAATTGATAGGTACTTTTACCAAACAAATGAAATTGGCCTCGATTGCTCCGTGGGCGTATAATTTCATTTTCAAAACGGAAACCACTCGCCGACTTGCTAATCGAATTGTAGGTTTTCACCCTGACCGCACAATGCCGTTATTGCATAGCACGACATTGAAAGAGTGGTTTGGCAAACAAACCTCTCCGAAAA
Organism: Cytophagaceae bacterium; assembly: GCA_027488335.1. Taxonomy (GTDB): domain Bacteria; phylum Bacteroidota; class Bacteroidia; order Cytophagales; family Spirosomataceae; genus Emticicia. The sequence goes on along the minus strand of JAIYBU010000178.1, from coordinate 2,037 downwards.
AAGATAAAAAGGTCTATCTCTTCTGCGATGAATTTACGAATTATAATGATGTAGAAGTAGGTAAAAAAGCTATTCTGTTGCTACAAAAGCTTGGTTATGAGGTAATTATACCGAAACATGTAGAAAGTGGACGTACGTATTTATCAAAAGGAATGGTGCGTGAAGCTCAGAAAATCGCTATAAAAAATGTTGAATTGCTAAAAAATATTGTGTCAGAAAATACGCCAATTATTGGACTCGAACCATCAGCAATTTTAACTTTGAGAGATGAATATCTGGAACTTGTACCGCAAGATTTAAGAGATGTTGCCGAAAAAATTGCTAAAAATACTTTTCAATTTGATGAATGGTTTGCTCGAGAAATCGACCGAGGAAATATCAAAAAAGAAGCATTTTCGACCGAAAAACGTTTGATAAAACTACACGGACATTGCCACCAAAAAGCTTTGTCGTCGCTTACGCCTACTAAGAAAAGTTTGTCTTTGCCAGCAAATTATGAAGTGCATCTAATCCCATCGGGTTGCTGTGGAATGGCGGGTTCATTTGGCTACGAGGCTGAGCATTATGAAGTATCAATGAAAGTAGGAGAGTTGGTACTTTTCCCGACAGTCAGAAAACAAGCCGAAGAGGTAATTATTGCCGCTCCAGGCACAAGCTGCCGCCACCAAATAAAAGATGGAACGGGCAGAATCGCCCAACATCCAGCCGAGATTTTATATGAAGCGTTGATTTAATTGAAAATGAAAAATGGAGAATTTATAATGTCTTATTCGGCATTATTCATTCTCCATTATACATTAAAAAAATTAAGCTCTCATCAACTTCACCAAATCCTTATCGTTTACTTCTTTGATTTGGTCGGCTAAGTCAAGGAAACGCTTATATGTATCGTCCAGAACTGGTTTTTCAAGTTTAAAACCGAGCATTTCGAGGCGGTGTTTCAAGGCGTGGCGACCACTGCGAGCGGTCAATACAATTGAAGATTTCGGAACACCCACTTCTTGTGGGCTAATAATCTCGTAAGTATCCGTATGTTTCAAGAAACCATCTTGGTGAATACCCGACGAGTGAGCAAAAGCGTTGCGTCCAACGATTGCTTTATTGGCTTGCACTGGCATACGCATCGTTTGCGAAACCAAATTACTCATCGGAAATAGCATTTCGCTGTTGATGTTGGTATGGTATCCCATTGATTTATGTACTTTCAATATCATCGCAACTTCTTCCAACGAAGTATTTCCTGCTCTTTCACCAATTCCATTGATGGTTACCTCCACTTGTCTCGCCCCCGCTCTGATTCCCGCAATGGTATTGGCAGTTGCCATGCCCAAATCATTATGATTGTGCATGGAAAGAATAGCTTTATCAACATTTGGTACGTTATTCATCAAATAATTGATACGGTCATACATTTCGTTTGGTAAAACATAGCCCGTCGTATCAGGCAAGTTTACCACGGTAGCACCTGCTTTGATAACACTTTCAGTCAATTTTGCTAAAAACGCTAAATCGGCACGACCAGCATCTTCGGCATAAAACTCTACATCATCCACCAAGTTTCGGGCATATTTTACGGCATCAATGGCTTGCTCAATGATTGCTTCACGGCTACTATTAAATTTATGTTTGATGTGAATATCCGATGCACCAATTCCTGTATGAATACGAGGACGCTTCGCAAATTTCAGAGCTTCGCCAGCGGAATCAATATCGCCTTTTACGGCACGTGATAAGGCACAAACTGTTGGCTCGGTAACGGCTTTAGAAACCTCCACAACCGAACGAAAATCGCCAGGACTTGATACTGGAAATCCCGCTTCGATGATATCAACACCCAATTTTTCGAGTTCTTTGGCAATCATTACTTTTTCGTCAGTCGTTAACTGACAACCTGGTACTTGCTCGCCATCTCGCAAAGTAGTGTCAAAAACATAAATTTTATCGCTCATTTCTGATGAGATTAATATTGGTTAAGGAAGAATCCCGTCAAACCTTTTTCAAAAAAAAGCCCCTTCTTACGCTGGTAAGAAAGGGGTT
>JAIYBU010000112.1 GCA_027488335.1 Cytophagaceae bacterium | reverse complement strand
CAACTTCTTTCGCTCCGATTTTTAATAGAAAATCTTTGCCTTCAGGTTTGCCCGTTACGCCCACCACATGAAAACCGAGTTTCGCTAAAATCATGACGGCCATTGTGCCTACGCCACCCGTTGCACCCGTTACGATAACTTTTCCTTTTTCGGGTGTAAGACCATTTTGTAATAATTTATCAATGCAAAGTGCGGCCGTAAGTCCAGCCGTTCCGAAAATCATACTTTCTTTAGATTTCAATCCACGAGGGAGTTTTATGACCCATTTGGCAGGAACGCTGATGTATTGTCCGAACCCGCCTGAAGTGTTCATGCCGAGGTCAAAACCCGTTACCAAAACTTTATCGCCTTTCTGAAAATTAGACGATTGACTTTCTTCGACCACTCCTGCAGCATCAATACCTGGAGTATGTGGGTAATTGCGAGTTACGCCACGATTTCCTGTTGAGGAAAGAGCGTCTTTATAATTTAATGAAGAATATTGTACTTTGATTAAGACTTCGCCCGCAGGTAAATCTTCGATTTTACGCTCAACGATGTTTTGGGTGAAAGTTTTATCATCGTTTTCGGTGATGTAAAATGCTTGGAAAGTTGACATTGTTTGATTGTATTAGAGTTAGTTGTACTCGTTTCAGTTGATATACATCAAAAATGTGTTTTTTGTTCGTAATACTTTAAAAATATTACGATGATTTATTTAGAAAATATTTATGCGAGACTTTTAAAAGTTTGGTGGTATCTATTAAATATATTGGAAATTGTTTCTTCGAAGAGTTGGTTTTCAACATTTCTTAAATCATCTTTAAGTTCAGTAATCAATTCATTTACAAAATTGGGGTTTTCTGTAACCAAATCTTTTAATGACTTTCTGATTAACTCTTTATCCAAAATTGCTGTAATAATTGTAGTATTTTTTACAAACTTAACGATTTTTGTCGAATAAAGTTTTCTTGCAAATTTATTTAGAATACAGAAAAAACGACTTTATTTTACTCAACTGAACTTAAATAAGAGTTTTTATATGGAAGATAAGACTGCAAAGAAAACTTCAACGGTGTTGTTATGTATTTGGTGGGGGGCATTTACTTTTTATTCGGGTGTTGTGATAAACGTAGGTATGCAAGTGCTTGGTAGCCATACCGAAATGGGCTTTATTACACAAGCTGTTACGAGCTACTTGAATTTTATCAGTTTACCTATTTTCGTTTTTATGGCTTATACTTTCCGTGCTGAAAAACGTTTTTTCATAGCAGCTATATTTTTGGTGTTTCTGCAAGTTATACTATTTTTCGTACACTTCGAGTTAGACAAACTGCTTGATTTTGAGCAACAAATTGTTTTAAACAAAGCTATATTTTACACCCTTCACCGAGTTTATTTGTTGATTTCTACTGTTATTTGGTTGATTGTGAGCTGGATTTTGTTGTTGAAGATTAAAAAGAAATAACAGAATTATCACTTCTTCATCATCCGCTCAAAATCGGGTAGTTCTAATCTTAGATTGGATAAAACTTTCTTTTGTTCATCGAGCAGGAATACTTTTGGAACTAAAGACGCATTATAAGTATTATCGAAATCTACAATTTTGTGTGAGTCTATCACGTTCGTAAAGGCTTCGGTTTTATAGGTTTTTATGAATTTTAACCAGTTTTCTCGGTCAGGAACTTTGCCGCACATATATACTTTCATGCCTTGCTGCTCCAATTTTGGATAATAATCTACCAGTTTCTTGGTGAATTCTTGACAATGACTACAACCGTAATCATAGATTACAACCATTGTATATGTTGATTTTAACTCCCAAAGCGGACTCCAATTATCAAGTGTATCGGTTAAACACATATCGGGCATTAGTTTTCCAATCAATGTTGGTTCAATTCGATTGACATACTCGATATTTCGTTTGACTGTAGTAGCATCATAACTATCAGGCTCACTGATAATATACTTTTTAGCAATTTCGGTATAAACTTTATCGCAGCCTAAGACTTCGGGAGCAATAAATTTATTCCCAAATTTTATGACAATATATTTTCTAATTTCTGAATTAGGTTTGGTGCGGGCAAGTAATTTATCGGCTAAAGCAATAATTTCGTCGGGCGAGTTACTGAAAGCGATATTTTTTAGGTAATCATCAAAAATATTGTCGAAGAGGGTTGTGCGAATCAAACGGTCATCAGAAAGGTCAATGTTGTCGAGGGCGTGGGTGTAATAATTTTTTGTGTAAGCAAGAGAATCTTGTCGAGAAGCGTTGGGTTTGATGGTTTCGGTTTCGACTGGAATATTTGCCTTTAAGAAATTGGCCGTAAAAGTGTTCGGGTTTGACGAAATATAGGTTTTTGTCAGAGATTGATATTGTTGATAGATTGTCTTTTTATCGGTTTCGTTGTTTGATTTCTGAAAAGCTCGCTGTAAACGAATATTTTCTTTGGTAAAATTGGCGTAAGCCAAGGCTTCGGGATTACCTTCAATCATCATTTTACCTAAGTAATTGCTGGTATCGGTCTTTATTGAAAAAGTTTGTCCAACTACAGGAAAATCAAATAAGCGTGCTTTTCGATTAACTAAAAAATACATTCCTTCGGGGAGATTTTTCTGTCCTGAAAAAACGATTTTATTCGCTGCCTCAACTTTTGCAGTATCTTTTATCAAATACAGTTTTTCGCTCTGATACCAGTGATAAAGGTAATAAATCGAATCTTTTGGTGCTTGCATAGTTATTTCTATGTGGTATTGAGCGTTTGCTTTTAAACAGCAAATAATGGCAAAAAGAAAGAGAAGTTTTTTCATGTGTTTATTGATTTGCAAAAGTTGGTAATACAGCTATTAGGTTGTGGGTATCTACAAATTTGAACAATAAATTAAATAAATGCAAATAGGAAGTTTTGAAACACAAAAAAGGTCTTAGGATTTCTCCTAAGACCTTTTTTGTGATAAAGTTGGCTGATATTACATCATGCCGCCCATGCCGCCACCGTGTGAGTGACCCATATCTGGAGCTTTATCTTCTGGAATATCAGATACAACTGCTTCAGTTGTAAGCAATAATCCAGCGATTGATGCAGCGTTTTCAAGAGCCAAACGAGTTACTTTCGTAGGGTCAATGATACCAGCCGCCAACATATTTTCAAATTTATCTTCACGTGCGTTGTAACCGTAGTCATCACTTCCAGCCTTTACTTCTTGTACGATTACTGAACCTTCGCCACCTGCATTCGCAACGATTGTGCGTAATGGAGCTTCGATTGCCGAACGGATGATTGCGATACCAGTTGTTTCGTCGCCGTTTGCACCTTCAAGACCTGCCAAAGCAGCTTGAGCACGAATCAACGCAACACCACCACCAGCTACGATACCTTCTTCAACCGCAGCACGAGTTGCGTGAAGGGCATCATCAACACGGTCTTTTTTCTCTTTCATTTCAACCTCAGTTGCAGCACCGATGTAGATAATAGCTACACCACCTGACAACTTAGCTAAACGCTCTTGTAATTTCTCACGGTCGTAGTCAGAAGTAGTTGACTCGATTTGAGCTTTGATTTGGTTTACACGGCCAGTGATTTGCTCTTGGTCGCCAGAACCATTAACGATTGTAGTGTTATCTTTGTCGATAATGATTTTATCGCAGTGACCTAAGTAAGAAATATCAGCATTCTCTAATTTGAAGCCTCTTTCTTCTGCAATTACAGTACCACCAGTCAAGATAGCGATGTCTTCTAACATTGCTTTACGACGGTCGCCGAAACCTGGAGCCTTAACAGCTGCAACTTTCAATGCACCACGGATTTTGTTTACTACCAATGTAGCAAGAGCTTCGCCATCAACATCTTCTGCGATGATTAACAACGGACGGCCAGTTTGTGCTACACCTTCTAACACTGGAAGAAGTTCTTTCATTGAAGAAACTTTTTTCTCAGAAATCAAGATGAATGGTTTTTCCATTTCAACTTCCATTTTCTCAGCGTTCGTTACGAAGTATGGAGACAAATAACCTCTGTCGAACTGCATACCTTCTACAGTTTTAACTTCCGTTTCAGTTCCACGAGCTTCTTCAACTGTGATAACACCTTCTTTACCAACTTTCTCCATTGCGTGAGCAATCATTTGACCGATTTCGTGGTCGTTGTTGGCAGAAATAGTAGCAACTTGCTCGATTTCTTTTGAAGTAGAGATAGCTTTTGATTGGCCTTTCAAAGCTCCAACGATAGTAGTAACGGCTTTGTCGATACCACGTTTCAAGTCCATTGGGTTTGCACCAGCCGCTACGTTTTTCGCACCGATAGTGTAGATAGCTTGTGCTAATACAGTGGCAGTAGTAGTACCGTCACCCGCTTGGTCAGCAGTTTTAGAAGCTACTTCTTTCACGAGTTGAGCACCCATGTTTTCGATAGAATCTTTCAATTCGATTTCTTTCGCTACTGTTACACCATCTTTAGTGATAGCTGGTGAACCGAATTTTTTATCAATGATAACATTACGGCCTTTTGGTCCGAGAGTTACTTTTACTGCATTTGCAAGAGTGTCAACGCCACGCTTCAATTTTTCTCTTGCGTCTGTATCAAATATAATTTGCTTTGCCATTTTTTGAATTAAGAATTAATAATTAAAAATTAAGAATGAGTGAACAAAAAAACATATAATTCTTTAGTTCCCGCATTGGGGGTTAGGGGGTTAAACAATTGCGTAAATATCAGACTCACGCATGATGAGGTACTCTTTACCGTCAACAGTGATTTCCGTACCAGCATATTTACCATAAAGTACGCTATCACCTACTTTAACTAAAGTTGGCTCATCTTTTTTGCCTGGGCCTACCGCTACTACAATACCTTTTTGTGGTTTTTCCTTTGCTGTATCAGGGATGATGATACCGAATGCTGTTTTTTCTTCTGCCGGAGCAGCTTCTACCAATACTCTGTCTGCTAATGGCTTGATGTTTACTGACATTTTATTCTGAGTTTTTGAGTTTATAAAATTTAGATTTAAGAATTAAATAGATTCGAGACAAGGATTTTATTTGCTTCTATACTAAACACGCCTTGAATACAAATTTATTTAATTCTTGACGTGATGACAGTTCCACAAAAGTTCTGCCAAGGAGCGGCAAAGGTACGGTTTTCTGCCAAAATTTCAGTTTTGACTGACAAAAATGTTTCGGATACTGACAGAAAATGTTTTGAGGTCAGTTTTTTTAATAAAAAAAATTAAACTGTCAGTATGGTGAGTTTTTTAGAAGTTATACCGGAAAGCTAAACCTAAGGAGTTTTCGTCGGTTTTGAGTTGTAAATTACTCATATTATTTGGCCCAAGTGCTTGGTTGTATTTTATGGCAGCTTTCTTAATGTGGGATTTCCCGATTAATGTACAGGTCAGATTTCCTACTAATGTTGCTCCAATAATGCTTAAATATGTGCCAGAATAATACCTTGTTTGTCGGTTGAGGTTTTTTTGGAGTGTTGCCAGAATATAAATAGTTGGAATAAAGCCAATGGCTTGCCCAATGCCCGTGAAGGTTTTGTAGCGTCGGTAATGAAAATTTACTTCGGGGTCATTCAATTCAAAAAAAGGCACTTCGAGTGAGTTGTAGCCGCTCAGTCGGCGTTCACCATAAAAGTAAGAGCCATTTATTTTCTGTAATGGTTTTAGGTAATAGAGCTTACGAGTGATATTTGGATTATAGTAAGCCGAATCTTTCTGAGCAAAAATGCTGAAAGAAATACTGAGAAATAGGGTTGTGAGGAATGTTTTCATTTGAAATGTATATTAATGCCTTTAAGATTTAACTTTAGTGGTTAAATTTTATCTGCGGGAACGTCCAATTTGGACGTTCCTACGGATTGGATTTACGCTAAAATTGGTTTAATTACTTTTCCTGCTACATCAGTTAGCCTGAAGGGTCTTCCTTGGAAGGCATACGTTAGTTTTTCGTGGTCGAAACCCATCAGATGCAAGATAGTTGCCTGCAAATCATGTACGTGTGTGCGGTCTTTCACACCATAATATCCTAAATCGTCGGTTTCGCCAAAAGTCATGCCTTTTTTTAGTCCACCACCTGCCATAAAGACAGTGAAGGCATCGAGGTGGTGGTCACGCCCTTTGAATGGCAACGTTTGCCCATCACGGTTTTCTTGCATAGGAGTTCGGCCAAATTCACCACCCCAGACTATTAGTGTTTCGTCGAGCAAACCACGCATTTTTAAGTCTTTTATTAAGGCTGTTACCGACCGGTCAGTGACTTGGCATAAATCTTTAAAACCACCATCAAGCGAAAGACGTTGGTCTGTGCCATGCGAATCCCAGCCCCAATGAAAAAGTTGCACGAAACGTACACCGTTTTCTACTAAACGTCGAGCCAGTAAGCAATTATTAGCAAAAGAACCTTCGCCTGGCACTGCTCCGTACATATTTCTTACCCATTCGGGTTCTTTGCTGGTGTCCATCACTTCGGGAACTGACATTTGCATTCGGAATGCCATTTCGTACTGCGAAATACGAGTTAAGATTTCGGGGTCTTGAACGGCTTCGTATTGCTGACGATTAATTTCGTTGATAGCCTCGATGGTTTGTTTCCGAATATCTCGGCTCATGCCGTGTGGGTCAGAAACATACAGTACGGGGTCGCCACCCGTGCGGCATTGCACACCTTGATAAATAGACGGCAAAAATCCACTTCCCCAAACGCTCTTCCCTGCGTCGGGGCTGCGTCCGCCCGAAGCCAGAACTATAAAACCTGGCAGGTTCTGATTTTCTGAACCGAGTCCATAAACCGACCATGCCCCAATGCTTGGTCGCCCCAGTCGTGGGCTTCCTGTGTGCATGAGTAGCTGGGCAGGTGCGTGGTTGAATTGGTCGGTGTACATGGCTTTCAAGAAAGTCAAGTCGTCGGCAACTTCAGGTAAATAAGGAAGAAAATCAGAAATCATTGCTCCCGAATTTCCGTGTTGTTTGAACTGTCCGATTGAACCAAGCATTTTTGGCACACCTCTGATAAAAGCAAATTTTTTACCTTCCAAAAACTCCTGTGGGCAATCTTGCCCATCGAATTTTTGCAAAGCAGGCTTATAATCAAAGAGTTCTAACTGCGATGGAGCTCCTGCCATGTGGATATAAATGACTTGTTTTACTTTCGGAGCAAAATGTGGTTGCTTCGGAAACATGGGGTCGGTGAGTGTTTGTGCTGGATTTTCTTTTCCCGAACAACCACCCAAGAGCGAACCAAATGCCATTGCTCCAAGCCCTGTGGTGCAGGTTTGTAGAAAATGTCGGCGAGTTTGGTACTCTGCTTCCACGTGTAGAAATTCTTTGATTAATTTTTGCATTAGTAAAGGTTGAATTTGCCTACTAAATTACGAAAATATTTGTATAGACAAGTCGAGGGCATCAATATTTCGGTCTGAATGCTGAGTATCTCGCAGATTTAGAACTGAACTTTTAACGTTTTTTTTTACTTTTGTAAGAAGACTATATTGTCAAAAAGTTATAATTCTGTTAAATTTTAATGTCCAAACTTTCTCCTCAAGATAAATTCCTTGACTTTTCTGATTATGGAAGACCCTTTGCCAAAATCATTGCTAATCAACTAAAAAATACTCGTTTTACTCCCGTTCATCTAACACTTCTTTTTGGTGTTTCGGGCTTGATAGCGGTTTATTGTATGTTAAAGGCTCATTATTGGTGGGCAGGTTTCTTTCTTATTCTCAAATCAATTTTGGATGCAGCCGATGGCGAATTATCAAGAGTAAAAAATACACCTTCGTACACGGGGCGTTATCTGGATAGTGTGTTTGATATTATCTTAAACTTTACGTTTTTGATGTGTATTTGTTATATTTCAGATAGTTCGTTAGAGCTTACCTTGACGGCCTTTTTGTGTATTCAATTGCAAGGGACTATCTATAATTTTTATTATGTTATTCTGAGAAATAATTCGGTTGGAGGAGATGTGACAAGTAAGATTTTTGAGAATGAAGCTCCTAAAGCATTTCCGAATGAAAACCAACGGACGGTTAATGTTTTATTTATAATCTATTTATCACTTTATGGTATTTTTGATAGAATTGTTTATCGTTTGGATGCCGAAGCCTATAAAATCAAAACTTTTCCGAATTGGTTTATGACGATGGTTTCGGTTTACGGACTTGGTTTTCAGTTATTAATAATTGCAGTGATGTTAGCCCTTAATCTGGTTAATTTTATTGTGCCATTTTTTATTATCTATACAGTATTTATGGTGGTTTTGATAGGAATTAGGCGATTGTATCTGTCAAATTAATGTGAATGTTATCTTTAGGAACGTCCAATTTGGACGTTCCTCGAAGTTTGTTTTATAAAACTGACACCTTTTTAGAGGAAATGCGTTCGTAAACACCATCCCAAAGCTCAATACGTTTTTTGAGCGATTTAATCGTTGCGGCTTCGGCTTCTTTCCAAAATTCTTCGTTTTCTCCGCACAGATTAGCGGTCATTTGTAAGGCCAAATGGCTGTGGTGGTCGCCATCTACTTCGATGTGGCGTTCGAGATAATATTTAAAAGTCGAGATTTTCTCGGGAACACTCAAATGAATGTCATTGATGATTGACATAAACATGCCTGGAATCAAATCTTCACGACCAAACGTAAAAATAGCAGCTTGAAGATACGGTTTATTACTGTTGATAATATCAAAAGTAAAATTTACAAAACTACGAGCTGCCTCTGGCGTACTTGCCACGACGAACGATGATTGTAAATCGCCTGATTCTTTCAGAACTGAAATGAATTTTTCGATTTGTGAAGTTTCGGCTTCGGCTTGGTGCATGGCATCGAGATAAAGCTCAAAGTGACTTTTACGAACGCCATTCATGTCCACATCTGATTCTTCACCTGCTACGATTTCGTTGATTAAATAGCGTGTTTCGGCCGAACCCACAGGAAACCACGGCACTGACGTACACGTAAGATTGCTTTGCAGGGCTTTGAGCAACGACATAAAATCCCAGACGGCATAAACGTGATATTGCATGAAAACCTTTAAGTCATCAAGGTCATTGATGACTGAATAGACTTTATGATTGATAATTTGTTGCCTTAAAGGTTCGATTTTTTCTTGAATTGATTCGATGTAGTGATTCATGATATACTATTTTGATATATCAAAGATAACATTCTGATGAGTAAAAATGTTAGCCTATACACGAGTTTTTGCTTAAAAGTTTAGATTTCATATATGTTCAACGAATTACTTAAAGAAGTTTCAGTTAAAATATTGTCTCTGGATAAGATTAGTAGGAGGAGATTTCCTGAAAAAAATAATTTGTACTATCTTGAACTATATTCAACCACTAAATACTAACCTTTATGATAAAAATAGCATTCATTATTCATGGGAAGACTCGACAAAAAAAATCCTTAATTGATGAAATAAAAAGAATTTTTGACGAAGCTCGATTTCAGATAAAAATTTGTGAAACGCAATTTGAGCAACACGCTATTTTATTGACAGGAAGTGCAGTCGAGGAAGGTTTTACGCATATTATTGCGTGTGGAGGTGATGGAACGCTCAACGAAGTTTTAAATGGTGTTTTAAAAAGCAATCAGCCAAGCCTGAAACTTGGATTAATACCAAAAGGGTCAGGAAATGATTTTATAAAAACGGCTCGTTCACCAGATTCGTTGGCGGCTTTAAAAACTTCTATTTTAAGAAATAATGTTAAAAAAATAGATGTTGGTTTTGCTGAATTTAACTCAAAAGATGGGCAAAGGATTGCTCGTTATTTTATCAACATTGCTGATGTCGGTATTGGCGGAGTAATCGCCCAACAACTTTCTGAATCAAAAAAGCTTTTTGGCTCAACAATTACTTATCAGTACTTTATCATCAAAAATATGCTAACATATAAGCCGCAACCGCTCAAAGTTATTGGTGATGATTTTATTTATGAAGGAAAAATAATGAATTTTTGTGCTGCCAACGCCAAGTATTTTGGAAGTGGTTTAGGAGTTGCTCCCGAAGCTGACATTTCAGATGGAATGCTCAATGTAGTAGCTATTGGAGAAGTAAATTTGGTCGATTATCTAAAAAACTTTCCTGACTTAAAAAAGTGCAAGCCTTTGGCCCATTCCGCTATTGGCTATTATACTTCAAAATCTTTGTTTTTTGAATCGGCTAACTCTAAAACCCCAATTGATATGGACGGCGAATTTGTTGGATATTTACCCATGAAAATAACGATTAAACCTCAAGCAATCGACTTTATTTTTTAGAAATTAAGACCGTAATTTTGGCACAAACCGTCAGGAAATTGGCATTAGTCTTTGATGGGGCCGAAGCATTTCCGTATTTCGATAAAACATCGTTTCGGGTGAAGAAGAAAGTTTTTGTAACTTTCAACGAAAAGAGAGAAGAGTAACCCTTAAACTTTCCGAATCTGACCAATGAATCTTGTCGCTGTATGGCATAAAACTTCCGTGAATACTGTTCCAAACAAATGGAGAAAACAAGGTTGAAAAAAAGAATGATTTATCAAGTATGTGAAAAACTTCTTAAAGATGCTCTTATGACTATCTATTGCGAAGCTTCTCGCAATAATTTAGTAGTTAGATGTCGTATATTTTACCCCTAAGTACCTGTCTATAACGTTGATAGACAGGTACTTAGCTTTTCTATTTCTGGGTATAAGTTTAAATTCTGAATTTTTATTAAGTGGTATTTTTTTGCTAAAATAGTTTCATTTATTTTTGAAAATACAAAAAATATAATTTTATTTGTATGTTAAAATGTATATACATAACTCAAAAAAGAAATGAAATCCCTAAAATTGCTGTGTATAGCAAGCATGTTTTTGCTGTATCCGATACTTACGCAGGCTCAGATTGACAGAGCTACCAAACAACTTAAAAGTAAACTTTCAATAGCTAATCGACTGAACAATCAGCTTACCGAAGAAAACAAAAATTTACATAGTTATCTCCGACAACTCAATCAAACAATCGCTAATGTGAGAGACTCGCTGAATGCTCAGATTGATTTGAGTAAAAAGTTAGATTTTGAAAGCAAAAAATGGCAAGAATCAACTTTTAACGTTAATAAGACACTTCAATTAACTCAGAAAGATTTGGCTACTGCACAAGATGAAATCCGTAAAATCAAGTACGAAAATGAGATTCTGAAAGACCCTGCAATTGTCAGAATTTATGATGTTTCGGCTGCAAAAGCAAAAGATGCTCTTGTTTCTCGTTTAGGTGAAGCCAGCTTAGGCTTTCAGTTTGATGAAGAAAACGGAAACATTAAAGCTACTAAGCAATTTGATAGCAATGCCGAAGCATGGTGGGTTTTTGATAAAACCATTGATGTGCTTTTAGAATTAAATCTTCGTGTGGCTCCGCATCTCTACGATTCTAATCGTTGTTTAGTTTATGGTTCTACAAATCTTCTCGAAAAGGTTCGGTACAGCAATAAACAATATACTCCACAGGAAGACATTGATAAAATTCGACTTTATCAAGAAAAAGCCCTTCGTTTGCTTGAAATGAATATCCGCAAAACTAACCTAAAGTAAATCCCTAAACTCCTAAAGATTCATGAAAAAAATTATCTTTCTATTACTAAGCCCAATAGTAATGTTCGGCCAGAACGTTTCCTTTAGTGGCAAAGTAACCAGAGCAGAAAGTGGCGAAGTATTAATTGGTGCTTCGGTTTCAGTAAAGGGTACAACAAGAGGAACAATAACTGATGTTTCGGGAAAATATAAACTTAACGCTAAAGGCGAAGATTTAATATTAGTAGCAAAATATATCGGTTTTAAAGACCGAGAAATTACGGTAAAAATCAATGGAAGAGAAAAAGTAACGGTTGATTTTGCGATGGTTAGTAATGATACACAACTTCAAGATATTATCGTAACTGCCAATAAAACCGAAGAATATCTACAAAAAGTAAATGTAGCTGCTACCGTTATTTCGAGCAAAGATATTGAGCAACGCACTTCATATAGTACACTTGATGCCCTTAAAGATGCTCCGTTAGTATTGACTGATTCGTGGGTGGCTTCGCAGACTTCATTCTCAATCAGAGGTTTGGCTAATAACTTCGATAACGTGGGTTTTGAATCAACCGTAGGTCTCTATATTGATGATGTTTATTTCTCTCGTGGATTTGCGTTTAATTCATCACTTTTCGACATTGACCGTATCGAAGTGCTTCGTGGTCCACAAGGAACGCTTTTTGGTAAAAACACCATTGGTGGTGTCGTGAATGTGATTTCAGAAAAACCAGAGTGGGCTAATAATGGCCAAGCCGAAATTGTTTATGGTAATTATAATTACCTCCAATTACGTGGCAAATGGAATTACGAGCTTATCAAAAACAAACTTTCGATGCGTGTGACTGGTGCTTTGACCAAGCGTGATGGATACATCAAAGACCCTAATCCTGACTTTAATAAATATAACAAGACCGATTTTAATGGTTTTAGGGCATCGTTGTTTTATAAACCAAACGATAAAACGGATGTTACCTTGAAAGGCTACTATGGTAAAGATAAGAAAAATGAGCAAACCATGATTTATCTAAGCCATGAAGACGAAGACCCGCTGGGCGTCAAGGCTACGGATATAAATTCAACTGCCAAAAGTATTGCTCTACCGTATTATCGTAATCAAGCAGGTGGAATGTTACGATTAAATCGTCTTGTGGGTGAAAATACTTTTACTTCAATCACGGCAATCAATAAGTCAGAAGACTTTACTCGCCAAGATTTTGATGAGTCTATTGTTGATGTAGCTCGTTGGGGACGTAAACAAAGCCTCCAAAATTTCAGTCAAGAATTTAGATTGGCTTCACCAAGAACCGACGACCGCACGATTTCTTATGTGGGTGGACTTTATTTTTTGAGTGAACATATCAAAGGATTAGATACCAGCTCAATCAATGAAGGTTTCTTACCTTTTGCAAGAAAATATTTAGATAGTAAAATACCTGATATTAAAGGTTTTCAGGAAACCTACGATGTGCATAGCGATATTCAATCAGTTTCTTTTGCTGCGTTTCTTTCAGGGTCGTATAAGTTAAGCGATAAACTAAAATTTAATGCTGGGGCAAGGTTTACTTCGGAGGCTCGTAAATTTTCATTTTATGAAAATATTGGGTATTTTACTTATAAAGGAAGCCCCGTAAAATTGATGGACACTTACGCTACTCAAGTGGGTTCGGCAAAAAGTCCACTTATTCGTGAAACTAACGATAATGTATTGACTTACGACCTAAGCTTTGATTATAAAGTAAATCCTTATGTACTGACCTATGTGAAATTTGTAAAAGGTTTTAAAGGAACAGGTTTTAATACTTCGGTAACAAGAGATGTAACAGGAAGTGCATTGGTATTCAAACCCGAATACGTAACAAGTTTTGAGGCTGGTTTTAAATCAAAATTCAGTAATCGTATGAAACTCAATGTGGCAGTCTTCTCTAATAACTACTTGAACAAACAAGAATTCTTAGACCAAGGAGCAACCGTAACTATTTTGAACGCTGAAAAAACTGGCGGTATGGGTGCCGAAGCTGAGTTTTCGGCGATGTTGAAAGGCTTTCGTATTGATATTTCGGGTGGTGTGATTGATATGAAATACAAGAAGTTTATTTTTGGAACAGACGATAATGGCAAACCCATTGATTTTTCGGGGAATAAACTCTTGAAAGCTCCTAATGTAACGCTTTCGATAGCTCCCTCTTATACCTATAATTTGATTGATAAATATAAATTATTGTTTGGCTTGAATATCAATCACGTTGGCAAAGCCTACAACGATATTAGTAATTCAGAAATAATTGCTCGTCAACCAGCAACTATTGTGAATAGTCGTATCTCGATAATGCCTAAAAATGGAAAATGGAGTGTGGCATTATGGGGCAAAAACTTGGGGAATAAGCTTTATTATCAACACGGTTGGGAATATATCTGGGGTGACCAAGTTTCATTGAGCCGTCCACGTACTTACGGTATCGAAATGTATCTGAATTTCTTTTAAAAAAAGCCTATATGCAGGTCTGCCCGACAAAAAAGTCTGAAACTCCTTTGCTGAATTTCGGACTTTTTTGTTACTCTGTTTTAGAAAACTTCAAAAATTATCGTAGATTTTGGCGAGATTGAAAGACCATTTTTTATGCTCTGGATTTCGTTATTTAAAATGTTTTTAGCGGAAGTTTTATTTTGTAAGATTTCATCAAAACGCTTCGTTTCGAGCTTTATTTCTTTATCATTTTTATTCATTACCACCATCACTGTTTTCTGATTATTGTATCTAAAATACACATAAATCCCATCGAAAGGAGCAAAATGAAGTGTTTTTCCGTTAGCAATGACCGAATTGTTTTTTCGCCAGTTGAGCAGTTGCTTCAAATAGGCTTTGGTACTTTTTTGTGCTTCGGTAAGGCCTTTTTCGGTGAAAACATTCGTGGTGTCTTCTTTCCAACCACCGGGTAAATCTGAACGAATCAAGCCATCAACTTTATGATGCCCTGTGTTTTGCATCAAAACTTCGGTTCCGTAATAAATTTGTGGTATTCCACGTGTAGTAAGTAAATAACCCAGTGCCATTTTAGTAAGGTCAACATCTTCGTTGAGTTGTGTAAAAATACGGTCCATGTCGTGGTTATCACCCATAATTAGAATATTTGATGGGTCGGCATACACAAAATCATTCGCCAATGCTTCATACAAAACTACCAAACCTTTTCCCCAAGTTTCTTTTTCTTTGAGGGCATTAATGAGTGCTTCTTGCAGCGGGAAATCCATGATACTCGTGAGGCACCCATCATAGCCATCGGCATTTTTCTTGCCTCTTTGCCAGTACGAAGTTATGAGCGGATTGACACTCCATTCTTCGCCAACCATGCTAAAATTAGGGTATTCGTTCATGATGGCACAACTCCAGTTTTTCAAGAAAGTTTTGTCTGAATATCCATAAGTATCTTGTCTGATTCCACCGAGTTGAAGGGTTTCAATCCACCAGATTGTGTTTTGTATCAGATAGTTAGCCATAAAAGGGTTTTCTCCGTTCATGTCAGGCATCATTCTATCAAACCAGCCTTTTTTCATGAATGCTTTGTCATAATCTGAGGCATAGAGGTCTTGATTAACCGTGCGTCGATGATTGGTTGAAGTTTTGGTGTCGGGGTAGTTGAGCCAGTTTTTAAATGGTAAATCATCAGTCCACCAGTATCCGTGGCCAGTATGATTCAAAACCTCATCAAAAATTAATTTAATGCCTTTTTGGCGAGCTTTGCTCGAAAGTTCTTTATAATCATCAAGCGTGCCGTATCGTGGGTCAACTTTATAATGGTTCGTAATGGCATAGCCATGATAAGAGTACCCCGACATATTGTTTTCAAGCATAGGCGTTGGCCAAATAGCCGTAAAACCCATGTTGGCAATGTAATCAAGGCTGTTTATCATACCTCTAATATCGCCGCCGTGGCGTCCACCATCAAAACTGCGATTGATTTTTGCTTCTTTCATGCCCGCCACTACATCATTCGAGTAATCGCCATTGACAAAGCGGTCGGGCGTGATGAGGTAAATGACATCGGAAGAATTGAAGCCACGCATTTGGGCCGAAGCTCGTTGCTTAGGTAGTAAACTATAATTGTAAGTATAAACGGTTTTGCCTGCTTTCTTGAAATTAATAGTAAAACTCCCCGCTTTGGTGGTTTTGGCAATTACTAAATCAAGGAAAAGATAGTTTTTGCTATCGGCTTTATTGACTTTTTTGATGCTTACCCCTGCATAATTGATAGAGGGTTGAGTTTCGGAAATATTTTCGCCATGAATCAATAATTGCAAGTTTGGATTTTTCAATCCTACCCACCAATTTAGTGGCTCAACGTGCTGAATTTGAGCATTTGCTACGATATGAACACAGCAGATATATAAAAGGAAATAAATCTTCTTCATTTTTTTAATAAGAATTTTAGAGGAATTTCAAGACGTTGATTCCATGATTTTTCTGAATGGTCGGCACCGATAAACTCTTTTGTAAGCCAATTTTTATCAGAAAACCCTTTTGATTGCATAACGGCATCGACCTTTTCTTGTAGGGGTTTGTAAAGTGCATCTAAGGTTTTAGTGCCGTAATCGAAATAGATTTTATGATTTTTTGGAGAAGGTAAATGTAGTTGTAAGTATTGCAAAAATGACGCAGGAATAGGATTGTTTTCAACTGAAAAAGTGCCAACCCAGTGCGTTGACAAACACGCTGCACCCGCAAAAACTTGTGGGTATTCACAAATGGCATACATCGAAATCAATCCACCCATGCTTGAGCCACCAATAAATGTATGTTTTTGGTCGGTGAAAACAGCGTATTTTTTATCAATGAAAGGTTTGAGTTCTTCTACGATGAATTTTAAGTAATTATCCGAATTGATTTTACCTGCAAAAAGTGCTTGAGTTTTTCCACGCGTAGCTTTATAGATAGAATCTTGCTGGGTTTGGCTTAGCATTTCAAAGGGTTTTTGTGGAAAATAATCGGAATGTCGATTAGTTGCGATATTCCAAATACCTACCACAATGCAATTTTGGATAGCTTTTTCGTCAAATAATTTCGTCATTACCTCATCTACTTCCCAAGCTTGTTTATTCCAAGTGCTTGTGGCATCAAAAAGCATTTGGCTATCGTGCATATAAAGCACCGAAAACTTGCTTTTACCATCGTAGTTTTTCGGTAGCCAAACATCTACATTTCGGGCAGTAACATATTTCGATTGAAAATCAGTTTGTCTTTCTAATCTACCACTCGATACCACCTGTGCATATAAATTGAGCGTCAAAAGGCAAAGAAAAATAGTTTTTATGATACCTTTCATTTTTTACAAATAGCTTAAAGTGTTGATTACAAGCAGGGTATGCTTGTTTTGTTTTAGGCATAGGTTTAAAAAAATCTGCACAACAAACGTTATGCAGATTCTGAATTTTTAAACCTATGATGATGTTATTTAACCTTTGTGGCTTTGTAAGTTGGCTTTGCAGGGTCTTTTACGTCCAGAACGAAATTCCACGTACCTGCCTTTACTCCAAAGTTTTTACCACCGTCTTTCAATGCTCCGCTTGCCGCAATTGGGTCTGGTTCGGTGTTATTGGCTGAACCATAATTTACACCCCAATCATCATTCAATCTGAATTTGATTTGACCATCTTTCAGCACTACGTTGTTCAGATACCAAGTTTCGGTGCTGAGGTCATAGCTGAATTTCTGGTCAGGTTTTTCGCCCCAACCCGTGGCAGTAGCGTCGCCCACAATTCCCCAAGGAGCATACTTTGTAATCGTATATTTCATTTTTTTGAAATCTACCGTAATCAAGTATGTTCCTTTCTTTGCTACAATGTTATCTCCACCTTCTTTCAATACGCCGTTCGCACCACCATAATTTACACCCCAGTCGTTATCTTTACGAATCTTAAATTCTCCATCAATAAGTGTCACAATTCCAGTCCAAAGGTCAACGCTTGGGTCGTAGTTGAGCGGAGCATCAGGCGTTGCACCCCAGTTATTATAAGCACTTCCGACAATTCCCCAAGAGTATTTCTCAACCTTGTAAGTGAGTGCAACTGGATTAAAGGTGATTTTATAAGTACCTGCTTTTACGGCAATATTATCACCATCTTTTTTCAACACACCGTTTGTTCCACCGTAATTTACTGCCCAGTTGTTGTTTTCACGAATCTTGATTTCACCGTCTTTAAGTGTTACATACGCTACAAATACATTCGGTACTTCAGTTTTGTAGAATGGCATATCGGGGCCATCCCAACCGTTGGTTGTGGCACTTCCCACTACACCCCAAGTAGAACTTAGGTCTAATTTATCAAGATAAGGCGTAGCCGTGAGGCTACTTACGGTTGAGCTCAATACGGTAGAAGCTCCCATTGTAGCGGTTATTTTGATGTCGATGTCGGCAGGCGTGCCAGGAGCAAGACCAAGACCCAATAAAATGCCGTTTAACTCAGCAGTTGTAAAGGTTTTCTTTAGGTCAGAACCAGCCGTAATGGCTGATGCTTTCGAGAAATTTCCACCTTTTTTATCAATTAAAATGGTGTTGGTTGCTGCCGCACTAAAGCCATAATCGGCTGCCCATGAGATAGTTAGTGCTTCTTTGGTTGCATTGTCTTTATTTAATACAACGCTTTTGCTCGAAAGCGTAACCACAGGAGCTGCCCCAGTGCTTAAAATTGCTCGTTCTTCTTCTTTTTCGCAGCCCCACGCAAACAAAATCGCAAGCCCGAAAAGAAATAATTTATTGAATGTTTTCATATTTTTATCTTAGATTTTTAGGTTATAGAAACGAGGTTTTAGGTATTAATTTTAAAATAAACTATGTCTAAAACCTATCTTCTATTGCCTTATTAATATCCTGTATTTTGTTTCAAAGTAGGGTTTGCAATAAGGTCAGAAGCAGCCAATGGGAATACCGAACGGAACGTTTCTACGTCTTTTCCTGCTTTGATTCCGCCTTTCCAAGCCCAGTTATAACCCGTTGTAAACTTACCAAAACGAATTAAATCTGTGCGGCGAGTTGCTTCCCAGTATAGTTCACGACCACGCTCAGCCAAAAGATTGTCGAGTGTTAATGAAGAAAAATTGGCTGCACCTGCACGTTTGCGAAGTGAGTTCACTAAACTGAGTGCCAAAGTACCATCGCCACTACCGCCACGAGTTATTGCTTCGGCATAAGTTAAGTAAGCATCAGCTAATCTGAACAATGGGAAGTCAGTATCCGTATGCGTTAGGTTTTTGCCTGGTTTTCCATCTCTTTTTACGTTTTTCCATTTCGTTACGGCATAACCATTTGAGAAAGTACCTACTTCATCAATTTCTAACTCTTGCCCGTTAGTGTAGAACATTCCACGTTTATCGGCTTTATCATTGAATAACGAAACAAACTCTTTGGTTGTGCGAAAGCCACTCCAGCCACCGTCAACGCCAAATTCAGCGGCATTCATGCTTCCACCAATCGATGCGTGAATGATAGTAGTAGTTCCACCCCAAGTCTGGGTTTCGTTTCCATCATAATTGATGGCAAAAATATTTTCGGTAGAAAGATGATTATCGGCCAAGAAATTGTGCTGATAATTGTTTTCGAGCGTATAACCTGCATCAATTACTTTTTTGGCGTAAAGTGCTGCTTCGCTGTATTTTTTCTGACCTGTATAAACCTCTGCATTTAAGTATAACTTTGCTAAAACCATCCAAGCAGCTGCTTTATCGGCTCTACCATATTCGTTTTTACGTGCATCTGGAAGTTCCGTTTCAAGGGCTTTCAATTCAGTTTCTAAGTAATTGAATAATTCTTGACGAGATGCTTGTTTAGGTAAATCAGAACCTACTTTATCGTTTTCGGTTACGAGCGGTAAGCTACCAAAAAGGTCGATACCATGTGAATAAACCAATGCACGAATAAAACGAGCTTCAGCACGATAATTTTTAATATCTTGTGAATTGGCAATTCCACGGCTGCTTAATTTTGCATCGGTTGTTTCACGTAAAAACTCGTTAGCTACGGCAGCTTGGAATAAGATTCTTGAATAAAAAGCTGATGTCCAAGCATTTGAGGCTGTCCAAGACATTTTGTGCAAATCAGGCAAACCTGGGTCGCCCCAACCTACGATTGCCTCATCGGTCGTAAACTCTTGTAAGTACCAATACACACGCATATAGCCCTGAAAACCACCATCGAAGTTTTTCAAATCTACATCATCGTCTTTTGGTTTGATACCCGAAACCGCCAAACCTGCGTATAATTTTGCCAAAATCTCTTTGTAGTTATTGGCATCTTGATAAACCAATTCTGAAACTTGCCCCACATAAGGCTTTGTATCTAAGTCTTTGCACGACCCCATTACGAAAATCAGTGCTAAAACGGCTATTAATTTTTTAGATATATTTTTCATTTGAAATTTAGAATTAGAAGTTGATGTTTAAGCCTACCGAGTAGGTGCGTGGTCTTGGATAGATTTGACGGTCGATACCATCGGCAATCTCTGGGTCTAAACCTTTGTATTTCGTGATTACGAATACATTTTGCACCACAAACGATAACTGAGCTTGGATTTTCTTCGCTTTAAATAAATCGCTCAAATTATAACCTATATTTAAGTTATCCATGCGTAAGAAGGAAGCATTTTGTACGTAATAATCCGAAAGAATGGTTTGGTCAGTGCGAGTTTTGAAGTTCGTTTCTAAAACATTGGCCGAAACGTTATTGATGAAGTTGCCCGCACCCGTAATGTTTTGGTAAGTAGCCATGCTTGAGTAAATATTATTCAAGGCGTAATTGCCGATGTTTGAACGCATCACAAAGCCTAAACTTGCTTTTTTGTAAGACATCTGTGAACTAAATCCAATGAAGTATTTAGGCACAGCCGATTGATAACGATAACGGTCTAATTCCGTGATTTTTCCATCACCATTAAGGTCAGCAAATAAGCCTTCGATTGGCTTTCCTGCTTCGTCATATACTTGCTTATAAACAAAGAATGTGTTTGGTGTGTAGCCAGTTGAATGTACTTGTGCATAGTTTCCTACACCGCCACTGATGCCACCAACTAAAACACCTACGTAAGTTGGGTTATCAACTTTGGTCAAAGCCGTGATTTTTCTTTCGTTATAGGTGAAGTTACCGCTGATATCCCAGTTGAAGTTTTTGTTCATGATTGGCGTGTAATTAATCACCACTTCAAGACCTTTATTTTCGAGCGTTCCAACGTTGGTTGTTACTTTATTACTGAAGTTTGAGCCAGCCGCTACGTCGATTTCGTTAATCAAATCGGTAGTTTTCTTTTGGTAAATATCAATGCTACCCGAAATACGTGCTTTTTTCAAACCAAAATCTAATCCTAAGTTAGTAGAAGCCGTTTGCTCCCATTTGATATTTGGGTCATAGGCATTTGGGCGAAGTACATCGTAGTATCTATCTCCAAACTGGTACTTCAAACCTTGACCTTTAGTATAAGCATTCAAGTACGGATAATCACCCGTTGATAAATCTTGTTGACCCGTAAGTCCCCAACCAAAACGTAGCTTTAAATCAGAGAAAATTTCATCATTTTTAAATTCTTTGTTGAGTTTCCACGCCAAAGCTACCGAAGGGAATGTTCCCCAACGATTTTCTGGAGCAAAACGAGACGAACCATCACGACGAACAGTTACGGTTGCTAAGTATTTATCGTTTAATGAATAATTCAAACGACCGAAAAATGAAAGTAGAGCGTAGTCAGTTTTGAAGTACGAGTAAATTGGCACTACACCGCTATTGCCGTAAGTGGTTCCGTTTTCATTTTCTCTCACAAACCCTTGATTTTCAGCACCAGCCATTATATTTATTGACTGACCATTCAACCCTTTTACGTAATTTAAGTAAAATTGGTTAGTGAAGTTATTACGAGTTTGGGTATAATAGCCAACCGAACCTTGATTGGTGAATGAAGTAGCCGAAAGTAAGTTTGATTCAGTTTGGTCGCCTCTTGTATTTGAGCGGTCGAAACCAATATTCCAAACGGCACGAAGGTCAGGGAAGAAGTGGAATTTATAATCAGCTTGGATATTTCCAATCATACGATTAAGCGTTCCGACATTGCTTTTTAGGTTCAATAACGCCAGCGGATTTATTGGTGCTAAACCTGCCAAGTCGCCGTTTTGTGCCAACCATTGGAAATAACCACCAAATTTATTTTCGGCATAAACGTTTTGAGTTGGGTCGAATCCAATAGCACTTCCGATTGCTCCTTCATCAGCAAAATTACTTTTAGTTGATGAATATTTGAAGTTAATATCAAGCTTTAAGTGCGATTGGAAAAATGTTGGTGAAAGACCAAACGAAGTCGAAGTTCTGTCCATCGACGAAGTCTTCAAAATACCATTTTGTTTGGTGTATCCGACTGATACTCGATAAGGCATTGTTTTTAAATTACCCGTTACGCTCAAATTATTATCACTACTTAAAGCAGTACGGAAAATTTGGTCTTGCCAGTTGGTATTGGCATTGCCCATAAGTTTTTGTTGAGTGGCAGTACCATACGTTTTTACGGTTGTTCTGAATTCATCAGCCGTAAGTACATCAACGTTATTTACTCTTGAAGCCGAAGAAAATAATGTACTAAATGCCACATTTAGTTTATCTTTTTTGCTTCCTTTTTTTGTAGTGATAATGATTACACCATTGGCCGCACGTGAACCATAAATAGCTGCTGCTGAGGCATCTTTCAAGATATTAAACGATTCAATATCGTTAGGATTGATAAAACTCAATGGGTTAGCAGTACCCGAAACATTGCTATTATCGAGCGGAATACCATCAATTACGATAAGTGGGTCATTACTGGCACTCAACGACGAACCTCCACGAATACGAATACGACTACCCGAACCTGGAGCTCCACCATTGGAAGTGATTTGTACACCTGCCAATTTACCCGAAACCAATTGCTCAGGCGTAGCGATGTTTCCTTTCACGAAATCATTAGAGGTGATTGAAGTAATCGAACCCGTTAAATCTTGTTTCTTTTGTGTACCATAACCTACAACTACCACTTCTTGCAAGATTTTGTTATCATCGACCAATTTTACATCAATCGTTGAGCGATTACCCACCGCAATTTCTTGGGTAGCTTTGCCAATAAAACTAAACACCAATGTTGCGTTGGCTGGTACTGCCACTTGGTAGCTACCACTGGCATCGGTTTGTGTACCTGTTGTTGTTCCTTTGACCGAGACTGCTACACCTGGTAGGGGTGAACCATCGGTTAGGTCAGTAACTTTGCCACTAACTGTTTTTTGTGCAAAAGCTACGCTTGTGAGCATTACCGCAAGCAATACCGAAACGATACTCTTGCTGTAAGCCATGCGTTGGACGTTTGCCGCAGTCAAGACTTTCCAATTGTTAAAGTATTTGTTCATAGTTTTGAAAAGTAATTTGTTTTAAAAATTAAAGTATTTAGTTAAAGTTTTTGTTTATCAAGAAGTCTGACTGTATGCTATTTCTGTTGACTGTGTACAATCGACTGTTGACTGAGTTTTAGTTATAAAGCTTTTGGTTGAAAAAATCGAAAACTGGCAGTACTTCATTATTTCGTGCTGCATCAAAGAAAATGGCATTGTCCCAGTGTGAACCTTTTCCCCAAGCTGTACTACAATTGGTCGAAATCCAAGCAGGTTCCCAATAGATAATTCCTTCTCCACCACCTTTTACGACTGCTTTTGTCAGGTCAATCATAAATTTCAATTGCCCATCGGGTGTGTAATCATAACCTATAATTTTTCCTTCACCATCCAATACATTATTGGCAGCGTCAAAGTTCTTAGGTGAATACGGATAACCCGTTTCAACAATCATCACTCGTTTATTGAAATCAGTTTTTAGCCTTTTTACTTCATTTGTTAAACCCAATAGACTGAATTTTGACCATTTTGGGTAATACGAAAGACCAATCCAGTCGTAGTTGATGATGCCGTTTTTCTTGGCATTTTCAAACCAACTATAGGCTTCATCGGGCTGGGCAATGTGCAGCATCGTTTGGATTTTTTGCCCATGTGTAGCTGAAATTTTATCAACGGCCTCAATTCCTCTGTTTAGCAATGCCACATTTCGCTGCCAGTTGATAGTTTTGGCAGCGTCTTTTGTATATTGCATGACTTCACTATTGATTTCGTTGCCTACTTGAACAAATTCGGGGGTAAGATTGGCATCAGCGAGTTTGTTCAGAACATTAAAAGTGTAGGCATAAACGGTATCGCCCAAGATTTTGGTGTCTTTGATATTTTCCCAAGCTTTCGGAATGGTTTGATGTGCAGGGTCGGCCCAAGTATCGGAGTAATGGAAGTCGAGCAATACCTGCATGTTTTGTTCTTTTGCTCGGCGAATACTTTTCTTAACATCTTCAAAAGTTGAATACTTTGTCCAATCGGGCGAATGCCACAAACGAACTCTTATGATGTTTGCACCTTTCTCTTTGAAAATTTTGTACGGGTCAACTTTCACACCATTACTTTGGTAAGTTCCGCCGCAGTCTTCCATTTCATTGACATAAGATAAATCGCCACCGAGAAAGAGTGATTCTTTTCCAATGTTTTTTATTTGGCAACAAAAACTCGAAAACAAAAAAGCGACACCTAACAAGTAAGTTTGTTTCATCGAAAAGAAAGGATGTTTACGAAATACGGTGAGTATAGTTAAAGTATTTCCTGCAAAAGTACAATTGATATAAAGGCGTGTCGCCCCACTTTATAAATATTATGAAAAGTGAAGTAAATTATAGATTCAAAGGTGTAATGTGTTGATTTATAGTTGATTATAGAAGCTAAAAGAGTGTCCACTTTATAAAGTGGAACTGCAAAATGAGCAATTTAATCATTGATTTGTTCAAAAAAATCGCTTGGAGTTTGGTTGGTAATCTTTTTGAACGAACGGTTGAAGGCAGTTTTAGAATTGAAACCCACTTCAAAAGCCAAACTCAGTAGCGTGTAGTTTTTGTAACGTGGGTCTTCGATACGTCGTTTAAATTCTTCGATTCGGTAGGTATTTACTAAATCAAAAAAGTTTTTATCAAAACCATCATTGATTACTTTCGATAATACGTGTGGCTGAATCTTGAGTTTTGCGGCAAGGTCGTTGAGTGTCAGTTTAGGGTTTTCGTAAGGTTTGTGTTTGTCCATATAAGTTTCCAGCTGGTGTTTCAAAACCATGATATTTTCATCAACAACCTCAGATTTATCGGGAGTGGGAGCGTAGCTATTGGCGTGATTAATTGGTAGTGGATTTTGAAAAAACTCAACTTCACGCTGTGGCAGCTTGAAAATTTCAGGTTGGTGAATGGCAAAATATCCTAAAAAATAGACAATTGTTGAAAACACCAACCAAATTACATCAATACTTCGCTCGGCAATGAGGCCATCATTTACATAACCTATATACGAAAGGAAAGTCCAGAAGCCCGTAAATAACCAAAGAACCAAGCATAATGCCTGAATTGACAGTACAGTGTTGAGGTATTGAAGATTTTGTTCGTAAGAATAATTGTGGCTATAATCTCGCTTATACGTTTGAATCATTTTACGACAGATATTCCAATAGTAAAAATTACTGCACAGCCCGATGAATCCCATGATTGCTAAAACAATTTGCAAGTCGTTATCTTCATTGACCAATTTTAATCTGAATACATTAAAATCCATCAAGAAATAAGGTAGATAAACTACGAGTTGGGTAGCAGGCAAAATGAAGTGGAATTGCCATTTTTTAGGCAATTTTTTGGTTTGAAATAAGAGTTTGCTGAGATAAAAATAAAAAAGTGGTGCGTAGAGAAACAATAATAAATTTGGAATGAGCAAAAGTTTAGGATAGGTCTGAGCAAACTCCTTGTGGTTCGACATCTCTCGCAAAAGCACCATGAGCGATGTTACTGCTATCAATGAAACCAACCAACGATTTGCCGCTCGGTTGTAATCATGAATCGTAGGAATAGCAATAATGAGCAAAATGCCTTGAAAAGAGGCAAAAAGCATTAATAAATCAAAAACAGAGAAAAAGTTAAATGCTCCTGAAAAATCTTCCCAGCTTTCGATGCTTACCTGAATCGTCTTTAAATCGGTGCTATTTGAGCGGTTAAATACTCGATTTGGGCGAGCTTTTCCACTTTCACGCCCTTCGACCGATTCCCACGACCCACGAGTAAATTTATATTCTAATCGAGCTAAATCGCTGTAAATGATGGTGCGGTAAGTACCATCGGCTTGGCGTTTGAGTCGGTATTTTTCTTCTCCTGGATTCCAATTATTAAAATTTCCTGTAATGTAAATATGAGCATCTTTGGGCGTATTTGCTGGGATTTTCTCAATCACCATCACATACGAAGGCTTCGATTCCCAACTTTCAATTTTTACGTTTACTAATCTTGGATTGGGTTCGTTGGCAGCATCATAAATTCTGTTTTGGCGGCTTCTTCCATCTTTTCCGCCTTCCACGAGCATCCAGTTTCCTTGCGTAAATTTATATTCAAAGTAAGGTGTTGAGTCGGGTAAAATAATAAAATAGCTGCCGTCGATGTCTTTTTTGAGTGCGTAGTTAGGGTCGCCTGGACTCCAATTATTAATCGAACTGGCCATGTATAGTTCGCCATCAGGCACAAGGAAAGTCGGATATTCAGCAACCACAATTTTGATTTGGGCTTCCGTCCGATTTCCCAAAAGCATCAGAAGAATGGCTATTATTGAAAGAAATTGCTTCATTAAGGTCAAAAAACTTAGGTTTTTGACAAGATTTTGTCGTTAGTTCATCAAAGTTAATCAATAAACTTTTATAAAAATCATGAAATTCAAGAAACCTCTTGGTAGACTTTGATGTGCTCGTTGGTAAATCTCTGCCAAGAAAACTTAGCTGCTTGTAAAAGAGCCTCTTTACTTAATTCATTTCTTAGGTTTTCGTTTTTGTAAAATGCCAACATAGCTGCCGAAATGGCAGTTTCATCGGTCGGTTCGACCAAAATTCCTGCATCGCCAACGACTTCTGGAATGGAACTTTTATTAGAGGAAATTACGGGGGTTCCGCATTGCATGGCTTCGAGCGGAGGTAGCCCAAAACCTTCGTAAAGCGAAGGATAAACAAATCCAATGGCTGAAGAATATAAAGCAGCCAAGTCTTCATCAGCCACAAATCCAGTCGTAATAATGCGTTCTCTCAGTGCAGGATTTGATTTTATTTCTTCAAAAATACCATCAAATTGCCAGCCTTTTGTGCCGACAAGTACTAAGTTTAAATCATTGATGTGTTCTTGTTGAATGAGTTTCAAAAAAGCCCTAATCGTGCGTTCGATATTTTTGCGAGGCTCTAAGGTAGCTACCGAAAGCAAGTGCTTACCATTGGTTGAGATATTATATTTTTTTAAGATACTGGTGATTTTCTTCTGATTACTTTCTTGATAAAATACTTCTTTAGAAGCTGCCAAATGTATTACCGAAACTCGTTCGGGTGAAATCCCCGTTGCTTCGCACAAATCATTTTTGGTAGCCTCCGAAACACAGATTGGCGTTGTATGCTCATCAATACTTTCCAAAATCTTACGCATCATTAGTTTATTCCATTCACCAAAATATTGAGGAAATAAGTGGGGAATTAAATCATGAATCGTTATGAATTTCTTAGGTTTTGCAAAACCATTTAGTTCTTTCGGAATAGGCAAAAATGGCGAATGATAAGTATCGTAGGCCGCCAAAGAGGCTTGATTAAACGAAAATTGAGGCTTTATATACCTACGAGTACGCATAAAAACTTCTCTGACAGCCTTTTGTGGCAAAGATTTAAACGGAAAAATAGATATAATTGAACTCTCGAGCTTTGCTCTAACTTTATCCGACTGTTTATTTACTAAATTGAATTTCGACTCAGGAAAATATTTTTTTAGATAGCTCAGCATTTCGGGTAAGTTTTCAGTATTTGCTAAAGAAAGTTCTATTTCACGGGTTGCGTGTAAGCCTTTAAAAAGTTCTTCGGCCACTCTGAAAATTCCTGTACGAGATTGCTCATGGAAATAACCCAAACCCAAAACCGATGTATCTAAAATTACTTTATTCATGTAGGAAAGTACTTATTTTGTCTAAAACTAAAGTTTTTACTGCATCCGATTCAATAGTTGATTGATAGACAATCTCTACGTTTTCTCGCTCAAACGGCAAGTCAATGCTTGGTTTGTGGTTATGAATGAGGTAAACAGGGAAATTGGCCAAAGGAAAAAACGGATAGCCCGTTCCTTTAAAGATTGTAATCGTTTTGCAGAAAATAGAGCAAAAATGTTCAGGAAAAGAATCAAGTGTAAGGGCAAATTTGGCGTTTTTCGATAAAATACCTATTTCTTGAATACTGATTTTGGCCGAAGTATCAATTACCTGACTTTTGAAGGTATCCGTAACTAAATCCAAAATCTGTTTCGACATTGACGTTTGTCCGCAAAGCAGCACTTTTAGTTGGTGTTGTTGTAAAACTTGGTCAATCAATTTCGCCCAAAAAACCACCGAAAGTTGCTTATGTTCACCGCCAGATTCGGGAAAAAGCATAAAAAAACGCTCATTTTTCAGGCCTATTTTTTCTTGTATTTGCCCAAAACTCACGTTTACAGAAATGGGAAAATAAGGCTCAATATCGGCGAAAGTTCCTTTTACTCCTATTGCACGCAAAAGCATGAAATACATATCAAAATGATGGAATTCGTGTGTTGGTACGTCAAATTCCTTATCCAGAAGTCCACCCAAAGCCCGTCTCGAAAAACCATACGCTTTTTTTACATTGATGAAAGGCAGCACAAAATGGGCTACGGCATCGCTGTAACGAATATCTATATAGTAATCGTAATCGGCTTGGCGTAAAACCGACAATGCTTGATGAAAAGTTTGATAAAAATCTTTGAATTTTTCCCAACGTGAAATTTTACGTCTATTCGTCTGAAAGTGATTGATGTAAATCGTCTGATTTACGTACGGGTTATTCAGATTTACAGGTTCGCACCATTGAGCCGTCAGTAAATCAATTGTGGCGTTGGGGTAAGTTTTCTTGATGAGCGGGAACATATACGTCACCGTAAGAGCATCACCCAAATGCCCCAACGAAGCCACCAAGATTCGAGGTGCATCATGATTGATTGGGGCTAATTTTCGTTTTTTATAGAAAAGATTTGCATAAATATCCACAAAAAAATCCATGATT